>CAYYCI010000022.1:0-16244 GCA_964470215.1 uncultured Planctomycetota bacterium | reverse complement strand
AGACCACGCGCGGGTTTCCTTCATGGTCTCAGGCTTTCCAGCACACCACCTGGTGGCACAGGCTTTCCAGCCTGTGCCCGCCGCGGGGCGAGACGCCCCGCCTACAGGCTTTCCGGACCGTGGCGGCCGCGGGGCGAGACGCCCCGCCTACAGCGGCCACGGCAGGGGATTCCGCGTGCGCGTTTGCACGCCCTACGGCGTCCTTGGTAGTGCGGGCTTAGAGGGTCAGGATTCGGACCTGGAAGTGGCCGGTGCTGGGCGGCAGGCGGGTGGGCCAGCGATAGGTCACGTATTCCTGGCCCCAGGTGAGGAGTTGGGCACTCTCGGAGGCAACCCCGAATTGTTCGTTCCCGTGGTCGGCGTTGTTTATCTTGACCCCGCCGAGGCTGACTGTTCCGAGCGACGATGCGGCGACGTTGGAGTTGATGAATATCTCGTAGATGCCCTGCGAGAATGGTATGCCGCGGAGAGTCAGGCGCTCGATGGTGGCCTGGTTTGTGAACGCGGTGGCGGGGTCGAGCAATCCGACGAGGCCATCGGCCACCCCGGCGTAGAGGTTGCTGCTGTCCATCCCGCCGAAAGCCACCACGTCCATGTCGCCAGTGGAGCGGATCTCGGTGTTCGTGACCCAGTACTTGACGTAGAGGTAGTCAATCTCGCCGTTGATGTTCCATGTGGAGTCGTAGAGTTGGCCGATGATGGCGACGCGGCCGAGGGTTGGGGAGTCGTCGGCGGAGCCGGTGAGGGTGAGGTCGGCGCTGAAGTGGCCGGGGGTGTGGCGCAGGTCGCCGATGCTGTCGAGGCGTCCGATGCTGGCGGCGGTCAGCGAGCCGCCGTGCCAGTAGCCGACCCTCAGTCGCGGCAGGGGGCCGGTCAGGGTCACCTCTCCGTTCGTGATGAAGCCGAGTGAGGCGTAGCGGATAGTCTGGGCGTTGAGGCTGGAGTCCTCCCACGCACCCGTTCTGATGGTGCCGATCTGGCCTTCGACTGTCAACGCGCTCGTGCCCACGTAGTCGAAGATCAGCGAGCGAATGGAGCTATGGACATTGAGGGTCCAGTCCTGTGCCCAGGTGGCCCGGATGTAGCGGACGTCGCCGGTGATGTCCCAGGTTGCTGAGCCGACCCCTTCGGGGATTCTGGCGTAGTTGAGGGTTGGTCTTCCGTCGGGGACGCCCTCGCCGCTGAGGGTCAGGGCGGCGCTGAACCTGGCGGGGACGCCGGCGCGGCGGTCGCCGGTGGTCCTCAGGGAGCCGAGGGAGTGTGCCCAGAGTTGGCCGCCGCCCCAGTATTTGACGGTCACCGAGCCGATCGGGCCTTCGACGAAGACGCTCGAGTTGGTCACCGAGCCGAGGCGCAGCGAGCGGATCGAACTGTGGACGTAGCACCACCAGTTACCGACGTCGCCCCGGATGGTGATTGTGCCGACATCTCCTGTTATGTCCCAGCCGCCGAAGCCGGCGAAGCCGGCGACAGAGGCGCTGCGGAGCGTGTAGCGGACACCATCCTGACCAGTGAGCACGATGTTGGTCGTGGCGTCGCCATTGAGTGTGGGGCTGCGCGAGGTGACGAACGAGCCGAGGAATGCGGCGCGGAGGGCGCCGCCGTTCCAGCCGTAGGTTCTGACGTATCGGACGCCGGCGGCGGCGTCGAGGACGGCGCCGTTTGCCTGGCGCGCCGACAGCGTCGAGAGCGAATAGCCGCGGGTGTCGGCGGCTTCGGCGGTTATCCAGGCGCTCAGTTCGCCGCGGGCCGAGATGCGGCTGAACCACGGAGCGGTGATAGTCCCCCCCATCGGGCCGGTGGTGTAGAGACTACTCACCGGACCCTCGGCGTCGAGGGTCCAGTCGGCAGCGGTGCTCTCCGCGCGGATGCTGCGGACCGGGCCGTTGACCGCCCAGGTGCCCTGAGTGAGCGAGCCGGCCACGACGACCGAGCCGAGGACGTAGCGGGTGGCGCCGGTGCCGTCGAGGTCGAGGTCCACTCCGAGGTCGCCGGGCAGGCCGAGGGAGCGGGAGCCGGTGATGCGCAGGGTGCGAATCCAGGGGGCCGAAAGGCGCGAGCCGACCCACTCGATGGCCCTCAGATAGCGAATCGGCGAGGCGACGACGATCTCGGTGCCAGGGTCTTCGACGACCCCCAGATAGATGGTCAGTCCGCGGCCGGCCCCATCTCCCTGCATCAGGATGTCGGCCCCGTTCGAGATGTTTCTCAGCCGCAGGTAGCCGACGTAGGCGTCGTCGGAGAAGTTGATGCCGGCGCGGTCGAGGTCAACGCCGGTGCCGTAGATTCTACCGATGGGGTTATCGCTGGTGATTTCGCCGATCTGGGTCGCGCGGTCGCCGCCACGGGTCGAGAAGGTGAGCGAGGAGCGGGGGGTGGTGTCGGCGAGTTCGATGAGGTAAACGCCCAGGTCGTTGCCGCCGACCTCGACGGTTCGTGGCCCGGGGCTGAGCAACTCGGGATAGCCCACGAAGCGGACCCGCGCCGTTCCGCCGCGCATCGTCACCGTCACGACCGTCCCATCAGGGTCGGTGTAGCGAAGGGCGCGCGGGAACCCGTCACCGATCACCACGCCATCCGACCGCACGAGCACGGTCACCACCGCCGGCTGCGAGAGCCGCCCGTCGGTGTCCTCGACGATGTAGGTGAAGGTCTCCGGCCCCACGAAGCCATCGGGGGGAGTGTAGGTGATAGCGCCGGTGGCGGGGTCCACCACCGCGGCACCGTTGGTCGGAGGGGTCGCGATCTGGACCGTGGCGGGGTCAATGGGCTGTCCCTGAATCTGGTCGTTGGCCACCACATCCACGACCACCGGCTGGCCGGGGTCGGTGTTTGCCTGGTCGTCGTTGGCCAGCGGCGGCCCGGTGACGGTGACGGTGAAGGAGTCCTCGACCACGCTGCCTTTCAGGTCCGTGCCTCGGACTGTGACCGTGGCTACGCCCCAGGCGCCCGGGACGTATTCCAGTGTGAGTTGTTCGCCGTCGAGGGCGGGGTTGAGTAGGCCGGGGTTATCCGTCTCGACCGACAACTCGAGCGTCGGGATGACCGACACGCCCATGAAATAGACCACGTTGTCGTCGTCGGGGATTTCGTCGGGGTAGCCGGTGTAGTCGCGCAGGGGGAGTTCGGACAAAGCGCCATAGAAGTCATAGGTTGGCAAGGCGTTGATCGCCTCGAGGACATCCATCCCCTCGATGACGTGGCCGAAGACCGTGAAGCCCCCGTTCTGGGTGTCGAGGAAGTCGTTGTCGGCCATGTTGACGAACCATTGGCTCGTCGCACTGTCGGGGTCATCGGGCAGTTTCGCCATGGCCACCGTGCCGCGGGTGTTCGAGATGCCCGGCTCGTTTGGGACCGGCGGGTCCTCCGGGATCGCCTGCCAACTGGGATACCAGAACGCACCGCCCTGGACGACGAAATCCTCCACCGAGCGGTGGACGATGCTGCCGGTGTAGTCGCCGCGATTGACGTAGTTGAGGAAGTTGGCCACGGTCTGGGGCGCGTCCTGGTCGTATAACTCGAAGATGAAATCGCCCATCACCGAATTGAAGCGGACCAGGGTGCCCGTTATGTCCGGGTCGGCGAAAAGCCCGCTGAGGTCCAGGGACGTGTCCGGGTCGCCTTGCTCCACCGCCAGGTCGTCGAGCGGGCTGACCACCACGGGCGCGGCGTTCACGACTATCTCCACCACCGCCTCGTTCGAGGCCAGGCCGTTGATGTCCGCCACCACATACGTGAAACTGTCCGGCCCGAAATACCCCGCCTCCGGCGTGTACGTCACCACCCCCGTCGCGGGGTCGAGGACCGTCGCGCCGTGTTGCGGGTCGCCGGTGATGACCACCGCTGCCGGGTCGAGAGGAAGGTCGCCTGGGGTGTCGTTCGCCAGCACCGGGATGTCCACAGGCTGGTCGTTGTCGGTCAGGGCCTCGTCGTCCCCGGCCACGGGCGGGTTGTGGACGGAAACGACGAACGAGTCCTCGACGAACGAACCCTCCAGGTCTGTGGCTCGCACCGTGATGTTCGCCTCGCCCCTCTGGCCCGGCGCCACCTGGAGGAATAGCCGGGTATTCTGGACCGTCGCTGTCACGAGGGCCGGGTTGTCGTTCGTCACCTCGAAGGTCAGCGGCAACGTCTCATACGCGCCGAGGATCAGCACGACGTTGTCGTCGTCCACCGGCTCGTCGGGGTAGCCGGTGTAGTCGCGCAACGGCAATTCGTTGAAAGGAGAGCCGAAGTCGTAGGTCGGCAGCGCGTTGATGGCGTCAACGACATCCATCCCCTCGATGACGTGGCCGAAGACCGTGAAGCCGCCGTCCTGGGTGTCCAGAAACACGTTGTCGGCCACGTTGATGAACCACTGAGAGGTCGCACTGTCCGGGTCCCCGGGCTGCCTGGCCATGGCTATCGTGCCCCGCGTGTTTGAGATACCCGGTTCGTTGGCGATCGGCGGGTCCTCCGGCATCGCGTCCCAACCCGGATACCAGTAGCCCCCGCCCTGGACCACGAAATCCGCCACGGAGCGATGGATCACGCTCATCGAGTAGTCGCCGCGGCCCAGGTAGTTGAGAAAGTTGGCCACGGTAGTAGGCGCCGCCTCGTCGTACAACTCAAGGAGCACCGTCCCCATCACCGTGTCGAACTCGACCACCGTCCCCGTGTAGTCGGGGTCCGCGAAGGTCTGCCCGAGGTCCAGAACTTGGTTCGGGGGGTCCGCCGGCAGCAAGAAGTCGTCAAAGGGCGAGACCACCACGGGCGCGGCGTTTACGACTATCTCCACCACCGCCTCGTTCGAGGCCAGGCCGTTGATGTCCGCCACCACATACGTGAAACTGTCCGGCCCGAAATACCCCGCCTCCGGCGTGTACGTCACCACCCCCGTCGCGGGGTCGAGGACCGTCGCGCCGTGTTGCGGGTCGCCGGTGATGACCACCGCTGCCGGGTCGAGAGGAAGGTCGCCTGGGGTGTCGTTCGCCAGCACCGGGATGTCCACAGGCTGGTCGTTGTCGGTCAGGGCCTCGTCGTCCCCGGCCACGGGCGGGTTGTGGACGGAAACGACGAACGAGTCCTCGACGAACGAACCCTCCAGGTCTGTGGCTCGCACCGTGATGTTCGCCTCGCCCCTCTGGCCCGGCGCCACCTGGAGGAATAGCCGGGTATTCTGGACCGTCGCTGTCACGAGGGCCGGGTTGTCGTTCGTCACCTCGAAGGTCAGCGGCAACGTCTCATACGCGCCGAGGATCAGCACGACGTTGTCGTCGTCCACCGGCTCGTCGGGGTAGCCGGTGTAGTCGCGCAACGGCAATTCGTTGAAAGGAGAGCCGAAGTCGTAGGTCGGCAGCGCGTTGATGGCGTCAACGACATCCATCCCCTCGATGACGTGGCCGAAGACCGTGAAGCCGCCGTCCTGGGTGTCCAGAAACACGTTGTCGGCCACGTTGATGAACCACTGAGAGGTCGCACTGTCCGGGTCCCCGGGCTGCCTGGCCATGGCTATCGTGCCCCGCGTGTTTGAGATACCCGGTTCGTTGGCGATCGGCGGGTCCTCCGGCATCGCGTCCCAACCCGGATACCAGTAGCCCCCGCCCTGGACCACGAAATCCGCCACGGAGCGATGGATCACGCTCATCGAGTAGTCGCCGCGGCCCAGGTAGTTGAGAAAGTTGGCCACGGTAGTAGGCGCCGCCTCGTCGTACAACTCAAGGAGCACCGTCCCCATCACCGTGTCGAACTCGACCACCGTCCCCGTGTAGTCGGGGTCCGCGAAGGTCTGCCCCAGATCAAGAATCTGGTTGGGCGAGTCCGCCGGCAGCGGCAGGTCGTCGAAAGGCTCGACGAGGGTGGCCGAGAGCAGGACGCGTGGCTCCAGGGGCTCGAGCCGCAGGCTGGTCTTCTTGCGCACTTTCCTCTTTCCTAGGTCGAAGGGCCGTGCCGCCGCACACGGCAACTCGTAGCCACTGGTGGGAACAGAGCGAATCGCGTGCCGGAGAGGAGCAGCCCCTTGTCGTGTTTCTTTAACCGTATGGCGCCGAACGGCTTACGGGGCAGCCAGACAAGCGGCCAACACTCCCGAGGCAGCCCGAAATGTCAGCAGGAGGCGACATTCGACAGGGGCAAAGCCGGGGCGGATAGCCTAAGGCTCAAGCAGTTATGCGCTTATGACTCGGCCCTGCGCGTCTGGCTTCCAAGACAACGCCGCAAGCATCAGAAATCATCCGAACGCCTTGGCATAGCACGACTTAAGGTAATCGCGCGCCTTCGCCAGTGCAGCATCCATCTTGTCCGGCGGAACGTCCCCGTGCATGAACGGATTCACGTAGCCGCGGTAGCCCACCTCGCCCAGGGCCGCCAGCCAGGGGGTGAAATCGGTCGGGCCGTGGCCGGGAAGTTGCGACATCCCGCGAGCGCGCTGCCACGCATAGAAGAAGAACAATTGCTTGCCGCAAGTCCTGATCGCCTCGGGGACAGAGGCCCGGATGCCCTGGAGATGGAAGGGCGCCAGCGCGATGCCCAAGCGCGGCGAACGGTTCGTGTCAACGAATGCCTTCAGCGAGTCGAGGGTGTTCAGCAGGGCGCCGCCATGATTTTCGATGGCCAGATACGAGTCGTGCTTCTCCGCTAGTTCCACCAGAGGCTTTAGCCCGTCAATGAACTTCTTGATTGCCGGGCCGATCTGGCCGCCCCGGGCGGCGCGGGTGCTGCCTCGCACGGCCACACCGCCGCCAGCCTTCGCCAGGAGCTCGGCGTAGCGCTGGTAGCCGCCGCGATAGACCGAGAAGGCGAAGAGTTTCAGTCCACATTTCTCCAACACCTTCTTCAGGCCGTCCGGGCCGAGTCGCTTGAGCACGTCGTCGAGATGCGGGCAGCCGGCGTGTGCCGACCAGATGTCAATCCCCTCGAAGCCGAGTTTCGCAATGCGTTCGCAAGCCTGCTCGATCGGCAGGTGGAGATAGTGGATGGAGGATGTCGAGAGTTTCATCTGCCACTTCTCCGGCTTCTGGCCGCCGAGCGAGACGGCCGCGACCCCCGCGCCAACCGCCCCGGCAAGGAATCCACGCCGCGTCAGGCCATCTTGTCCGGTCATTTGCTCTCCTCCGGCTCTCGTGTGCTCCCCCACTGTAGCCCATGGGCCCGCCGGGGTCAACTGAATCTTGCCCCAGCAAACCAACTGGCCACTTGCGACAGCCTGCGGTGGTTTTTGGGTGTCACCCCAGGATCGTAGGCAGGCGACGCAAAGGCGACCAACTGGCATTGACCAAACGTCTCCCGTCAGGCCGCAGCGCAACACGTTCGATGGCACATCTGTGGACGAGCCCGTCAAGTCCGTCCTCTCCGGAGCCGCTTCGCGCGGGCATTGGCACGCTTTTGTGCACCGTGGGTTTCAAATGCAGGCGAGAAGGAAAAGAATGCGGTAGAGGGGAAGGGCGACAACCCGAGTGCGACGCGAACGGGAGGAGCGGCGACCTGAGAACGGCAAGCCGAAGCGTTCTTTTCCTTCTCGCCTGGCAAATGATTGCGGTGCAAAAAGCGTGCCAATGCCCGCGCGGCGGCCCCACCAATCCGCCCCGCCGGTTCGCCTCGTAGCCTCAGACCTTCCAGCCTGCATCCCGTCCAACACAGCGGGATGACGTTTGGACCTGCAACCGCGGGGCACCCCCCGTGGTCTTTTCCTCGTTTGACCACGCTCCGGGGCGTGTTAAACTTCTGGCGCCTTGCCAAAGGTCAGCCGGGAGCAAGAATGAACCCGCTCGCTTTGGCCCTCGTGGTCCTCTCGGCGCTTCTCCACGCCGCGTGGAACATGCTTCTCAAGCGCGCGGGCGACCGTGTGGCGTTCGTGTGGTGGTACCTTCTGGTCCCGCTGATCCTCTTTTCCCCAATGGCGGTCTTGCCGCTGGAGGCCAACAAGGCCGGGCTCCCGCCTGCCAGTCTGGGCTGCGGACTTGCCAGCGGGGTGCTCCAGGCCCTGTGTCTGCTGGCGGTGGCCCGCGCCTACCAGGGCGGCGACCTCTCGGTGGTCTATCCGCTCTCGCGGGGCGTCGGCCAGGTGCTCATCGTTCTCCTGGGGGTTGGGTTGCTGAAAGAGCGCGTGAGCGCGCTCGGCGGGACCGGCCTCGCGCTCGTCTTTTTCGGCGTTTACGTGGTCTTCCTGCCCGCGCTCTCGGGAGCCGCTCTCCTGAGGCCCTTTGCCAGGTTGCGCGAGGCGAGTTCGCTCTTCGCGCTCGGTGCCGGGCTGACTATCGCATGCTACCACGTCCTCGACCGCGTCGGCATGCGCCAGGCGAGCCCTTATCAATACATCCTGTTGCTCTTCGCCACCGACTTCGTCGCCTACACCGGCTTCCTGGCAATTCGCAGGCGATGGGACGCGGTGTGGGCCGAGTGGCGGCGGAACAAGTTGGCCATCGCGGTGGCCGGCTCGCTGAGCCTCATCTCCTACCTCCTTGTGCTCCACGCCCTGAAGATGGAGAGGGTGGCCTACGTCGGGCCGGCGCGGAACCTCGGCATCGTCTTCAGCGTCATTCTGGGAGCCGCCCTGTTGCGGGAGAAACACGGCGCCATCCGTGTGGTCGGTTCGGCGCTCATCGTCGTCGGTCTTACGCTGGCCGCGGTGGCCGGCTGATTGCCGAAAGGAGATCGAAATGAAACTGGGGTTCATCGCCGAGAACGACCTGGCGGCGCTCGAGGCCGACGCCCGCTTCGCCGCCGAAAACGGCTTCCACGGCCTCGAGTTCAACTACTGGGGGCCGTTCGACGACCTGACGGCCGAGACCGTGGGCCGGATGCGCGAGATACTCGACCGCCACGGTCTGGCCTGCTCGTCATTCGGCCTCTGGGGCAGGAACCACCTCTCCCCCGACCCGCAGGAACGCGCGGCGGCGTTGGAGTGTCTGGGCCGCGCCATCGAGTTCGCCAGGACACTCGGCGCCTCGGTGCTGACAACCGGCGGCGGGACCCTCTCGCCCGACGACCAGCGTGCCAACATCGAGGAATTCGCCCGGGTCTTCCCGCCATTTATCGAGAAGGCGAGCGCGGCAGGGATGCGTTTGGCAATCTACCCGGTCCACGGCGGCAGTTTCTTCCGCTCCATCGCCGACTACGAGGCCGCCTGGGAGAGAGGGCTGGAGGTCGGGATAAAGTTCGACCCCGCCAACTGGCACCACGCCGGCCTCGACTACCTCGCCGCACTCCGCGACCACGCCGACAAGGTCGCTCACGTCCACATCAAGGAACACCTCTACCTCGACGGCAAGCTCGCCTCGCAGCCGGCCGCGGGGATGGGCGACATCGAGTGGGGGAAGGTCATGGCCCTCCTCTACGAGGCCGGCTACGAGGGCTACCTTTCCTTCGAGCCCCACGGCCCGAAGTGGAGCCGGCCCCCGCTGCGCGAGAAGATGCTGCTCCTCACCAAGCGCCACATCGCCCAGTTCCTGGCATGAGGGCCTAACAGGGGCCCACGTGGCGGCGATAGATGTCCTCGAGCAAGCGGACGTCGTGCATGGCGTCGGTCCCTGGCGAGCGGAACGGCTTGCCCTCGCGCACACACTCGACGAAGTGGAGCATCTCGGCCTTGTACGACCACAACCGCCCCTCCGGCGGGAAACTGCGCGTGAGGGTCTTCTCCGGCTGGTTGCCCCGATAGACCTCCACGCTGGCCGGTTGGCCCCTGAGGAGTAGCGGCGGGGCCTCGGTGCGGACCCAGCCGCCCTCGAAGTAAACCTGGGTGTGTTCTTCCCAACCGTGGTATGCGACCGCGCCCGACTCGATGATCGCCCTCACGTCCCCCGCTCGCAGCACCGCGATGCCGCTGTAGCCGTCCTCGGGGTCGAGGTCCACCGCCTTGACCTCCACGTCGCCGCCAGCGTCGAGGAACCAGCGGAGGAGATTCACGTTGTGGGTGTATTGTTGGAGGTAGCCCAGATACGACCGGCGAAACCGCTCGGGGAGCCAGTCGGGAAACTCGACCTCGACGGCCGGGTAAGGCTCATCGGTGGTGATCATCGCGGTGTCGAGGCCCGCGGTCCAGTCGCCGCAGAAGCCGTGGTTCCTGGCGTATCTCAGTTGGCCGAGTTCCCCGCTCTGGCGGAAGCGTCTCAGGAGGTCCTTGACGAGGACGTTGCCCGGGTCGTAGCGCTTCATGTAGCCGACCATCAGGCGCCCCCCGCCGGAGCGTTCGGCCTGGAGGATGCGCTCGGCCTGAGCGAGCGAGATGGCCATCGGCTTCTCCATGAAAACGTGTTTCCCCGCGCGGAGGAGGTCGGCCGCGATCTCACCCTGCGCGTAGAAATGCGCCGAGACCGCCACCGCCTCGACCTCCTCGTCCTCGGCCAGCTCGAGGTGGGAGCGATAGAGTTTGGGAATGCGGAACCGCTCGCGCACGGCCTCGCCGAGGCGCGGGCGCAACTCCGCCAGAGCCACCAGCTCGCAATCCTCGATCAGTTGAATGTTCGGGATGTGGACCTTCTGGGCCATGAACCCACAGCCAACGTACCCCATCTTGAGCCTCTCGGCCATCGCGCTCTCTCCTCAATCGCAGACGCCGCGACTTTATCCCACCGAAACCTCGCTTTCAAGCGCCGGATCGCCAAAGAGCGCTCGGTCGGGCACGGACGGACACGGACGATCACGGACCGACACGGACGGACACGGACTGGGGTATAATTGTCCGCCGGAGAGACCGGAGCCTGCGCCATGAACGTCTCTCGCGCGAGGCCCGATGTCGTCGTCGGTGGTGGGGTGGTGGGGGTGTCGTGCGCGTATTATCTGGCGAGCGCGGGCGCCAGGGTCGTTCTCACTGGAGGCAGGGCAGATTGCCGGCGGATGCTCGGGAGGGAACGCCGGACTCTTGGCCATGAAGGGAATGTGCCTGGGGCCTTTGACCGGAAAAACCGTGGCGGCCCTGGTCGCCGGGGATGCCCCTCCGCTCGACCCCTCCCCTCTCTCGCCCGAGCGCTTCAGGCTGTGAGGATTTCGATCAGGGCGGGGATGGTGGCCTTCTGGTCGAAGCGTGCCTCGACCTCGGCCCTCGCGTGCTCGGCCCGGCGATAGGCGGCCTCGGGGTCGGAGAGCGCCTCGTCGAGTCGCGCCGCCAGGCTCGCCGCGTCGCCAGGCTCGGCCACGAGGCCGGTCTCGCCGTCGCGGACCAGGTCCCCCAGCCCGCCGACGTTCGTCGTCACCAGCGGCACCCCCAGAGCCGCCGCCTCGACCACGGTATTCGGCAACCCGTCGCGGTCGCCATCGCGGGCGACCACGCTCGGAGCGACGAACGCGTCGGCCTGGCGATAGGTCGCGACAGCCTCCCCGTGGGGCAGCCAGCCCTTGAACTCCACGATGTCGGCCACAGCGAAACGCTCGGCCTCGCGGGCGAGACTCTTCCGCAGCGGGCCGTCGCCGACGATCCAGCACCGCAGGTGGACGTGGCGCCTGCGAAGAATCTCGAGCGCCCGTATGAGCCAGGCGAAGCCCTTTTTCTCGACCAGCCGACCCGAGGCCACAAGAAGCGGCCGGTCCGACTTGTGGCGCCCTCGAAACCGGTAGTCCTCGAGTGGAAGGCCGTGGGGAATGAGGTGAATCTTGCCGGAAGAAGACGCCCCGGCGACCTCGCGGCAGCGGTCGGCTGCCGCCGAATTGCAGGCCACGACGGCCAGCGCGGCCTGGGCCTTCTCCGCCAGGAACTGCGGCTCGACGAACACGTCGCGGGCGTGGACCGACATCGTGAACGGCCTCCCCGCCACGTCCGCCGCCACCCAGCCGACCGTCGAGGGCAGGTTGGCGAAGTGAGCGTGTAACCTCTCGAGCCCGTGGTCGCGCACCCACGCGGCCATGGCGAACGCCTCTCCCAGGTGGGCCAGGGCCGAGACCGCCACCCTTGGTTTCCTGAGCAGCCGTCTGGTGAAGTAGAGCCGCCAGAATGTCCCTGGTTGCGGTCGGGAGACCATAGCCAGCTGACCCGAAATTCGCCACCGCGCCGGTTCTGGCAGGGTGCCCGCCCATCGGGCTGGCTCCCGGCATCGCCACAACGGCAGGACGACCACCTCGAGGCCCTCGGCGGCCAGCGCGGTCACCTCGCGGATGATGAATGTCTCGGAGCGATTGGGGAACGAGCCGACGACGTAGCCTATCCGCATTCGGCAGCCTCACGATAGACGCCTCTGGTCGCCTCGGCGGCTTCGGGCCAGGTGAAGCGTGCCGCGCGCTCGAGGCCCGCGGCACGGAGCCTCTCGCGCAGAGCGTGGTCCGTGAGCGCGCTCCGCATGGCCTCGGCCAGCGCCTCGACCTCGCCGGCCGCCACGTGGAGCGCCGCCTCGCCGGTCGTCTCGACCAGAGCGGGGGCCTCCGAGGTGATCACGGGCACCCCACAGGCCATCGCCTCCAGCGGCGGCAGGCCGAAGCCTTCGGTCAGCGACGGGAAGACGAATAACTCGCTCGCGCCGTAGATTGCCGGGAGGTCCTCCTCTGGGACGTAGCCGAGGAAGCGCACGGCGTCGGCGACGCCCAGTTGCGCGGGGAGTTTGAAGACCCCGCGGCACTTCCAGCCGCGCTTTCCCACCAGGACGAGTTCGTGTGGGAGGCCCCGGCCCCTGAGGATGGCGAAGGCGCGGATGAGGGTCTCGAGGTTTTTCTTCGGCTCGATATTCCCGACAAAGAGAACGAAAGGCCGCGCCAGATGGTGCCGGGCGCGAACCGCCGAACGAAACTCCTGCCCCGGTGGTTTGAACCGCTCGTCCACCCCCAGGGGGACGACCCTCACCCTCTGGCGCTCGACTCCCAGGCGCTCGACCACCTGGCCGGCCACGAACTCGGTGGGAGCGATCACCCTGGCGGCGGCTCGCGCCGAGCGCGGGAGGCGCAAGCGATAGTGGGCAGCGTTCGACCACCTGGCCAGTTCGGGATGAGTGATGGCGACCAGGTCGTAGATTGTCAGGACCAGGGGGCAAGGCAACTTGCGCGGCGCCACGTAGCCGGGAGCGTGGAAGACCTCGTAGTTGGTCAGGCGTCGGCTCAGGAACCATTCCTCGTAGATGATCCGCGCCAGGCGCGAGCGCGGCGTCACAGGCAGGCGCTCGATGCCGACGGCGGCCTCTTCGAGGAGGCGTTCGTCGAAGTCGCGGCCGACCAGCGCGGTGAACTGGTCGCCCTCGGGCACGAGGTGGCGCAGGAGCGACCAGATGGCCTTCTCCACACCGGAGAACTGGCCGGTCAGCAACAGGGCGTTGATTGCCACACGCATCGGCGCCCTCGGTTGAAGGCCCTCAGACGCTGAAACGAATCTGGAGCAGGTCCCCGTCCTGGACGATGTAGTCGCGCCCCTCCAGGCGCACGCGGCCCTTTGCCCTGAGGTCTTTCATCGAGCCGGCCTGGACGAGTTCGCTCGCGGCGACGACCTCGGCTCGGATGAAGCCCCGTGCGAGGTCGGTGTGGATTTTCCCAGCCGCCTCGATGGCAGTGGAGCCTTCGGGGATGAGCCAGGCGCGGAGCTCTTTCTCGTTGGCGGTGAAGAAGGTGATCAGGCCCAGGGCGCGGACCGTGGCCGCCACCACCTTCTGGTCGCTCAGTTCCGCCAGGCCGTAGTCCTCGAGGAAAGGCTTGCGCTCCTGGGGCTCGAGGGCGATGAGCTCCTTCTCGAGTTCCGCGGCTAGTGCGACGACCGGCTCGCTCCGCTCGCCGAGGACCACCGCGGGGTTCGCCTCGCCGAGTTGCCCCTCCCCGATGTTCAGGACGATGACCGAAGGCTTCTGGGTGAGGAATGCGAAGCCGCTGAGGCGCTTCCGCTCGTCGTCGCTGAGGTCGAGGCGGTCGAGCGAGCCAACGACCTCGAGTTGTTCGCGGCAGCGTTCGAGGAGGGCGAGTTCGACCTTCTCTTCCTCCTGGCGGGGCGTTGGTTTCTTGACGCTCTGGCGCAGGGCCTCGATGCGACGCTCGATGATGTCGAGGTCGGTGATGAAGAGCTCGCTGTGGATTTCGTCCAGGTCGCGCCCGGGGTCCACCGAGCCTTTTGGATGGGGCACGGCCGGGCTGTCGAATGCTCGGATGACTTTCAGGAGGGCATCGGCCTCGCGCATTGCCGCCACCGCCTCCGGGTTGGCCTTCTGGCCCGTGAACAGGCCGGCCAGGTCAACGAACTCCAGGTGTGCCGGGGTGCGTTTTCGCGGCTGAAGGATGTCGCCGAGGCGGTCCACCCGCTCGTCGGCGACCGTGGCAACTCCCACGTGGACGGTTCCCGGCGCGGCGAAGGCCCCTGGCTCGTCGCGTCGGCCGGTCAGGAGATCGAAAACCGTGGTCTTGCCCGAGGAAGGGAGTCCGATGATCGCGGCTCGCATGGTCACCCACCCGAAATGGCCTTCAGGGATTTCTCGTAGAACGTGGCTTCGTGGGTCAGCCCACACTTCTTGCAGAACGCGGCCAGTTTGCGGTAGCGCTCGGCGGGGTCGCAACCGATGATCCACCAAACCTTGGCCACACACTCGGGACAGAGCGCCAGCGGTCGGCGGTCGGCCTCGGCCCGGTGGTTGCTGCCGTTCATGCAGCAGTCATAGGCGGTGCAATGATACATCGAGAACATGTGGCCCAGTTCGTGGACAGCCGTCTTCATCGTCCGCAACAAGCACAGGCGGAATGCCTGGGGGCCGCCTTCCGGGTCGCCGTTGCGATAGATGGACCAGACCCCCACTCTGTCCCTCAGGGATGCCTGCCCGAAGACGAAGTTCCAGCCGGGCCCTGGCCAGAGGTCCGAGGTGGTGAACGCCAGGTAGGCGACGGCATCGGCTGGAAGACGCGGCTTGAGAACCTCGTCGAGGACGTAGGTCGTGAGAACCTGCTTGACGCCCCAACTCGGATGAACCCTCCGCGCGCGGTCGGGGATTGTCGAGAGCGGCATTTCCTCGCAGACCTTCACCGGCAAGCAGTAGTAGAGGCCGGCGAACTCGGCCGCCAGGGCGACGACCTTGCGCTGCGAGGCCGAGAAGTCGCCGATTGGCTGGATGTGGATGACGCGCCGGCGAGCGGTCGGCCCGACGGGGCGCGAGGCCACGTACTGGGCGAACGTCTGGCCTGGTTCTGGATGGACGGACAGCCAGTCGCCCGGCTGGGGCTTGCCCATGCGGGAGTGGAGCGGTCGGAGTTTCTCCATCGCGGCCCTGATGGCCTTCAGGCGTTCCTCTCCGCCCGACGAGGGGCAACCGGCCAGGGCGAAGAGCGCGGCCACAAGGGTGAGCATATGGTCATCGAGCATCGCGCGCTCACTCGTCCGGTAGAAGGTCGAGAGCGATGTCTAGCGCTCGGGCCGAATGGGTGAGCGCCCCGACGGAAATCCAGTCCACGCCCGTGCGGGCTATCGCCTCGACGTTTTCCTCGGTCACTCCGCCGGAGGCCTCGAGAATCGGTCTGGGGTGATGCGCGGCGGCCATCTCGACAGCGCGGCGGAGTTCTTGCTCGTTCATGTTATCGAGGAGGATGATATCCGCGCCCGCCTCGAGGGCCTGACGAACCTGGTCGAGGGTGTCGGCCTCGACCTCGATCCGGACGCCCTCGGGCGCGGCCGCGCGGGCGGCCTCGACGGCGGCGCCGAGCGCGCGTCCCGGCCACCGCCTGGCGGCGAGGGCCAGATGGTTGTCCTTGATGAGCACCTGGTCGTAGAGGCCCATGCGGTGGTTGACCCCACCGCCGGCAGCCACGGCGTATTTCTCCAGAGCGCGCCAGCCTGGGGTTGTCTTTCGGGTATCGAGGATTCTGGCCCCGTGGGCGCTGGCTCTCTTGACGAAGCGGCTGGTCATGGTGGCGATGCCGCACAGGCGTTGGAGGAAGTTCAGCGCGACCCTCTCGCCCGAGAGGATGGCTCTGGCCGGGCCACCGATGCGGGCGAGGGTCTCTCCGGCCATGAAACTCTCGCCTTCCCCCTTGAGGACATCGACCTGGACTTGTGGGTCGAGCAACTCGAAGAGCGGGGGCAGGAGGACCGCACCGGCGAGGACGCCCTCCTCGCGCGCTACGAAACGGCCTGTGGCCGTTGCGTCCTCGGCCACGACGGCCTGGGTGGTCAGGTCGCCTGGGCCGATGTCCTCGCGCAGCGCGGCCTCCAGGTGTGAACGCAGACCCTCGAGGTCGAGTTGCGGCAATTTCATTCTTGCCTCCGGCTGGATTGTAGTCCTCGCGCCGGGCCTAGTCAAGGAGTGCGCCGGCATGCTCGGCCTCGCCTATGGTGTAAAGTTTTTGTGTGATTTTTCGGGTCGAGGCTCCCGGACGTGGGCCTC
>CAYYCI010000021.1:0-16295 GCA_964470215.1 uncultured Planctomycetota bacterium | reverse complement strand
CCGCCACGGCCTTCTCGAGCTCGGCGCGCAGGCGCGCCAGCCGGTCGCGGCGCCGAGCCGTCGCGGGGCGAGCCGGCTGCTTGCCACGATGTTCGCTCGTGCCGTGGATGCGCTCGAGCAGCGGCTCAATCCCGCTGCGGAAGACCTCGTAGTCGCGGGGGCAGCCGAAACGCCCAGAGGCGCGAAACTCCCGAAAACTCAGACCGCAGTCGGGACACACCGCGTCGTTCAATTCCTCGGTGTCGGCCTCGCTGGCCGCCGCAACGATCTTGCTGAGCACCTCCGAGAGGTCCATCACCTGCGGCGCCGAGGCCACCAGCAACTTCTTCTTCTTCGCACACTCCTCGCAAAGGTGCAGTTCCTTCTTCTCCCCGTTGATGATCTCGGTTACGTGGATCGTCGCTATCTTCCCACACTGACACATTATGTGGGCCATTCGGCAACTCCTCTTGGTTCGTCGCCCGAGTGCCCGGGCGAGCGGCCGCTCGCCTCCCTTTCTCTATTGACGTTTCTCCCATCGAGGGACTTCGATGACCTTTGAGAGGGTGCTACCGCTTCGGATTTCGCCGCGGATGCGGTTTTCCCTCTCGAGGCAGTCCATGGCGCGGTTGGCCATCTCGGCCGCCCGCTCGCGCGGGAGGACCACCAGCCCGTCGTCGTCGCCGACGACCCAGTCGCCGGTGTTGATCTGGATGCCCTCGATCGTGATGGTGGCGCCGATCTCGCCGAAGCCCTTCGGCCAGCCCGCCGCCGAACTTATCAGGCGGGCGAAACACGGGAAACGGAGTCTCGTGATGTCGGCGGTGTCGCGCACAGCACCGTCCACCACCACCCCCGCGAGCCCTCGCTGGCGGCAGCTCTCGCTGGCCAACTCGCCCCAGACCGCCGGAGGCCTGCCCCCGGCGTCCACCACGATCACCTGCCCGGGCGCCGCCTTGTCTATGGCCTCCACCGGCTTCGCCCAGTCGCCTGGGGCGGTGCGGACCGTCAGCGCCGTGCCCACCATGTGGCAACCGGGCCGCCACACGGGCCTCAACCCCACGATCCCTGGCATGTGGTGGTTGCCGTGGGAGATGTTGGCCGTGGAGACCTTCTGGAGAATCTCGCGGACACCTTCCGGCCCGGCCCTTCGGTAGAGGTCGGTGTGGACGGGCTTGCCGGTCGCCATCGCTCGCTTGACCGCCTCGGTTGCGGCGCGGGCGTCGGCCGACTTGGTGATCGCGCCACCGACGATGACCACCCCCGCGCCGGCCGCCACGGCGTCGGCCGCGGTCTCGGAGTTTATCCCCCCTGCGACCGCCACGGGCACATCCACCGCCTGGGCCACAGTGCGCAGTTGTTCGAAGGCCTCCACCCCTCGCATCTGCTCGTCAATGGCCACGTGGAGGCCCACCATCGCCGCGCCCCACTCGCTCACCTGCTTCGCCCGCTCGAGGGGGTTCTGGCAGCCGAGGAGGTCGGCGGCGACCTGTGCGCCGAAATGCGCCGCCGCCTTCACACACTCGCGGATCGTTGCCTCGGAAGCCAGTGCTAGAACGATCACGACGTTCGCGCCCGCCTCGGCTGCGGCCTCGACCTCCAGGCGCCCGGCGTCCATGGTCTTCAGGTCGGCCACGATGGGGTGCTCGGGGAATTCGGCGCGCAGGCGCCTGACGGCCTCCAGCCCTTCGCTCTTTATCAGCGGGGTTCCTGCCTCGAGCCAGTCAGCCCCTCCGGCCGCCGCCTCGCGGGCCACGCGGAGCGCCTGGCTGAGGTTGAGGAAATCGAGAGCCACCTGGAGGAAGGCTCCCGCGGCCGGGGCCGATGCCCCGCGCTTGGGAGCATTCACGTCGAGTGGCTGTAACTGGCTCCGCATTGGTCCGACTCCCAGGCTGTGACCCTGGCGACCGCGAGCCCTTCGGGCAAGCGCTCCGCCAGAGCCTCGAAGATGGCCCGGGCTATGTTCTCTGTGGTCGGGTTGGCGGTCTCGAAGCGAGGCAACTCGTTGAGGTTCTGGTGGTCGAACTCCTCGAGGACCTCTTGAATCAGGCGCTTCGCGTCCCGGAAGTCGACCACCATGCCCAGGCCGTCGAGCCGCTCGCCTCGGAGCACCACGTCGACCTTCCAGTTGTGGCCGTGCAGTCGCTCGCAGTCTCCGTCGTAGCCGTGTAGGCGGTGCGCGGCGGCAAACTCAGTTCGCACGAGTAGTTCGTACGTGCTCAGCGCGCTCCTCCGATTCGGCACGTAGGCCTTTCTCACCGCCCCAACCGGATTATATCAGTGGGGTCAGATAGAGTCAAGGTGGGCCGAAACGCAACGCTTGCCCCGAAAACGGTCTCCGGGCGGCAAATTTGCCGCCAACAAGCCGATCCGACCGCCCAGCCTAGAAACTCACCAGTTGAGCCGAGCGGACGTGCGCCGTCCGGGAAATCGTCTCCAGGGTCGCATTGTCAACCGGGCCGTCGAGGTTGAGGACCGATATGGCGCTCCCTCCTGCGGTCTTGCGGCCGAAGGTCATCGCCGCTATGTTGATCCCCATCTCGCCCAGGAGGCCACCGACCCTGCCGATCAAGCCCGGCTTGTCCTCGGCGAAAAGCACGAGGAGATGCCCGCGCGGGATAGCCTCTACGCGGTAGCCGTCAATCGCGACGATGCGCGGCTCGCCCTTGCCGACCAGAGTGCCCGCCGCCTCCCGTCGCTCGCCCTCCACCTCGCTGGCCACCGAGACCAGGGTCGTGAAGTCCTCGGAGTGGGGCGAGGTCGTCTCCGTGGTCTTGATCCCGCGCTCCTCTGCCAGATACGGCGCGTTGATGTAGTTGACCGGCTCGTCGAGGATCGGGTTGAGCAACCCTGCCAGGAGGTGGGCGGTCACGTAGCGGGTGTTCACCTCGGCCGCCTCCCCCGCAAACGTCACCTCGACCCGTGGCGGCACGCGCGGCAGGAGTTGGGTGTGTAGGAGTCCCAGGCAACGTGCCAGTTCGCCGTAGAGCGCCAGCACCGCGGCCTCCGCAGGCTCGATGGCCGGCGCGTTCACCGCGTTGCGTATTCGCCCGCGAAGCAATGCATCGGCGATCAACTCCGCCGCCTCGAGGGCCACGTTCAATTGCGCTTCCTCGGTCGAGGCCCCCAGGTGGGGGGTGCACAGGACCGCCGGGTGCTCGACCAGCGCGCGATTGGTCGGCGGCTCCTCGGCGAAGACGTCGAGACTGGCCCCGGCGACCTTGCCGCTCTCGAGTGCGGCCAACAGGTCGGCCTCGTTGATGATGCCCCCGCGCGCGCAATTGATGATCTTCACCCCGTCCTTCATCCTGGCGAACTCCGCGGCCCCGATCATCCCGCGCGTGTCGTCCGTGGCGGGGACGTGGATCGTGATGTAGTCGGCGCGGGAGTATATCTCGTCGAGGTCCTCGACGAGGCGGATGCGCAGTTGCCGCGCGCGGTCGGCTGTCACGTAGGGGTCGTAGCCCAGGACCGTCATGCCGAATGCCAGCGCTCGCTTGGCCACCTCGGTGCCGACCCGCCCCAGGCCGACCACCCCGATCACCTTCCCTGCGAGTTGGGTGCCCATGAAGCGCTTTCGGTTCCACTCGCCCGACTTCAGCGAGCGACAGGCCGGGTAGACGTTGCGCGAGAGGGCCAGGAGGAGCGCCATGGTGTGTTCGGCAGTCGAGAGGGTGTTGCCGCCCGGGGTGTTCATGACGATGATCCCCCGGCGAGACGCAGTCGGGATGTCCACGTTGTCCACCCCCACCCCCGCACGGACGATCGCCTTCAGTTTCGGCGCCGCCTCCAGGACCTCTGGCGTCACCTTGGTGCCGCTGCGAATGATCATCCCGTCGGCCTCCGCCACGTGGGCGCGGAGCGCCGACGCCTCGAGGCCAGGAGAATAGTCCACCTCCAGGCCCTCACACCCGCGGAGTTTCTCGACCGCTTCTTCAGCAATGCGGTCCGAAATCACGACCTTCATCCTGGCTTCTCCGTGTCTGGGACCAACAAGCGAACGCTCCGCTTGCGCGGTGAGGGCCGTCGCGTGGGCCTTGGCACGCTTTTCTGCACCGTGGGTTTCCAATGCAAGCGAGAAGGAAAAGGATCTTTTGCCGAAAGTGTGTAAGGCGCCAGGCCCGCGGTATCTCCGGGCGATTGACCGGGGTCGGCCAGATGGCGGGGCATTCTTGTCCTTCTCGCCTGGCAAGTCACTTCGGTGCAAAAAGCGTGCCAAAGCCCACGCGAGGCGGCCCCTCTTCAGAGACTCCCTCGTCGCTGCTGGTCAACCCAGCAATACCCTCTCGGCCGCGGCCACTCCCGCGCCCAGTTCGACCTCCGCTCCGAGTTCCTTCAGGACCATCTCGAGGGCCGCCACCGCCCCGAGGGTGTCGAGGGCGTCTATGTGGCCGATGTGGCCGATGCGGATGATCTTGCCCTTGAGTTGCTCCTGGCCCCCCGCCACCATCACGCCGTAGGTGGTGGCCAGGCGCTTGCGGACCTCCTCGGCGTCTATCCCCTCCGGCATCACCAGGGCGGTAACCGCGTCGGCAGGAGCCGAGGAGAAGACCTTCAGCCCGAGCGCCCCGGCAGCCGCCCTCACCGCCTCTGCGAACCTGTGGTGGCGAGCCCAGACGGTCTCGATCCCCTCCTCGCGGATGCGCTCGAGCGACCTGCGCAGCGCCGCCACCAGGGTGTTGGCCGGGGTGTAGGGCGTGTCGCTCTTGGCCGCCGCCTTTCGCATCGCGCGCAGGTCGAAATAATACCCCCGCGAAGGCACCTTCTCGACCCGCTCCCACGCCTTCGCGCTGACCGCGATGAACGCCAGCCCCGGCGGCAACAGCAACGCCTTCTGGGAGCCGACCACCAGGACGTCAACCCCCCACTGGTCGGTCCTCATCGGGATCGCCCCGACCGCCGAGATGCCGTCCACGGCCAGGCACGCCTTCGTCTCCCCCACCACTTTGCCGATTGCCTCGATATCGGCCACCGTGGCCGTGGAGGTCTCACAGAGGGTCGTGAAGACGGCCGCCGCATCGGGGTGTTGGACGAGAGCGGCCTCGATGGCCGCCGGCTCTGGGGGATTCCCCCAGCCGGGGTCTATCGGGACGACCTGTGCGCCGAATCGCTCGCACAATTGTGCCCAGCGCTCGCCGAACTTCCCCCCGCGGACGCAGATCGCCTTGTCGCCCGGCCCCACGAGGTTCACCACCGCCGCCTCCATCGCCCCGGTGCCCGAGGAAGTGAAGACGAACACGTCGTTCTGGGTCTGGAACACGTACTTGAGGTCCTCGACCACCTCGGCGAGGATGTCGCGGAACTCTTTCGTCCGGTGGTGGAAAACCGGCTTGGCCAGCTCCAGCAGTGTCTCTGCCGGAACCTCCACAGGACCAGGTGTCAGGAGCCGTCTTTTCATCCAGGGTTCTCCTCTCTCGCTCAGCGAAGCAACCAGGCCACCGCGGCAACCCCCAGCCCCAGGACGGCCCCCGCCCCGGCCCCCAGAAGCCCGAGTTTCCGCAGCCACGGGCCGGCATGCTCAACGAACGCTCCCTCGACGCGCTCGTCGTCAATCTCGTTCAATTTCGACCTGACCAGTGCGCCCAGGTCGAGACGTTCCTCCAGGCCTGCCGCCACCTCCCGGAGCACGAGCGGCAAGAGCCTCGCAGCCACCTCCCCCGCGGCCGCAGCGAGGCGGCCAGCCAGCCTCTCGCCGAGCACGCGGCCCAGAACTCCGTTGTTTCCACCGCCCAGGTTGGCCAGGCGCTCCTCGACCGCCTTGCGCAATTCCTCGCGCACGTGCGGCTCACCGAGGACCTTCTCCACCGAGCCCCGCAGCGACACCGCCTCCCCCACCCACCTGGTCACGGCCTCGATGACCTCGGCCCGGCGGGCGGGCACGAGGCCCTGGAGAGTAAGAGGCCCGAAGCGCCGCGGCCGCCTGGGGCGAAACGCCAACCACCACGCGCCTCGCACCACCACCCAACCGGTGGCCGCACCGAGCACAGGGAAGAGCCACAGCGTCTCCACTCACTCCTCCGCTCCCTCGGCCGCGGCGATCGCCTCGGCGAGCGAGAAGGCGCCATCGAAAAGCGCCTTGCCGATAATCATCCCCTCGACCCCCAGGGCGGCCACCCGCCGCACATCCGCCAGGGAGGCGATCCCCCCCGAGGCCACGACCGGCGTCGTCACCGCCTCCACTAGCCGCTCCAGGGCCTCGAGGTTCGGTCCTTTCATCGTCCCGTCCGTCGCCACGTCGGTGAAGATGATGGCCCGGGGCTGCGCCTCGTCGAGCCGCCGGGCAAACTCGATCGCGTCCACCTGCGAGGTCTCGGCCCAACCCTCGACCACCACCCTCCCGCCGCGGGCATCAACTCCTGCGACGATCCTGCCCGGAAACCTCCGACACACGTCCGCGAACCACTTCGGCTCGCGCAATGCCCGGGTCCCGATCACCACGCGCTCGACGCCAACCCCCAGGTAGCGCTCGACTGTCTCCTCCGACCTGACCCCACCGCCGACCTCGACGGGCACCTCGAGCGCCTCGGCGATCTCGGCGACAAGGCCGAAATTCACCGGCTGCCCCTCGAATGCGCCATCGAGGTCCACGACGTGGATGAGCCTCGCCCCGGCGGAGGCCCAGAGCCTCGCTGCCTCGAGCGGGTCGTCGAAATACACCGTCTCGGCGTTTGCCCGGCCCTGACGGAGCCGCACACAACGCCCGCCGCGGATATCCACGGCGGGTATGACCATCGCCATGGGGTCCCTCGCAACCGATGCCAGTCGGGCGGGATTATAGCGCGGCCACCCCGGAGTGTCAAAAGCCTCAGATCGCAGCTCCCGAACGAGCGCGCGGACAAACCACGACTGCCCCGCGCATCGGCCAGCAAACGGGCAAGCGGTGAGAGACCGCCTCACTTGAGGGAGCTGGGGGACTTGACGCAGGGGGTCGGGGCTTGTAAGATACGTCCAGTTCCCGCGGGTGGCCCCTCGGGGCCTCAATAGGGAAGGCGGTGAGAGACCGCCGCGGACCCGCCGCTGTGACCGGGGACGAACGCCGCACCAGGCCACTGTCCGCCACAGGGCGGATGGGAAGGCGCGGCAAGTAGGGCGAACCGGGAGCCAGAAGACCTGCCCGCGGGCCTGGCGTGGTGAAGGCCCTCGTGGACCGGGGCTGGCGCCTGCCACCCGAGGATGGAAAACGGCATCCCCGGGCCTCTTCTGTGAGGTCCGGGGATTTTTTTCGGGTGGCGAGTCTTTCCGCCCGCGCGCTGGCCCCCAGGAGACCAGCGTAGGAGGCACGATGATGGAAGAGCGGGCGTTGGCTGCGTGGGTTGTGGTGGCTGCCGCGATGGGGGCGTTCGCTGCCGAGGAGCCCCAGCGAATTGTCGTGAGCGCCACCAGGATCGAAACCCCCTATGAACGGGTCGGCAGTTCGGTGACGATCATCACCGAGGACGAAATCCGCCGCAGCGGAAAGTCCACCGTCCTCGAACTCCTCAGAGGCGTCCCCGCGCTCGATATCATCCAGTCCGGCGGCCCGGGCGGCAACGCCTCGGTCTTCATCCGCGGCAACAAGTCCGAACACACCCTGGTCCTCATTGACGGCATCGAGGCCAACGACCCGGTCACCCCCGGCCGCTCGTTCGACTGGGCACACCTGACCACCGATAACATCGAACGCATCGAGGTCATCCGCGGCCCCCAGAGCACCCTCTACGGCTCCGACGCCATCGGCGGGGTCATCAACATCATCACGCGGAAAGGCAAGGGGAAGCCGACCTTCTACCTTTCGGGCGAGGCCGGGGCCTTCCACACCTATCGCAGCAGCATCGGCGCCAGCGGAAGCACGGACTTCTTCCACTACTCCTTCGACCTCTCGCGCTACAGGACCGACGGCATCTCCTCCGCCGACCATCGTCTCCCGGGGAACCACGAGGACGACGCCTATCGCAACACCACCTTCTCCGGCCGATTCGGCTTCACTCCCAGCGAAATCCTCGACCTGGACTTCTTCATCCGCTACACCGACTCCCGGGCCGAGCTCGACAACGGCGGCGGCCCGAACATGGACGACCCCAACTACCGGGCCTGGACCGAGCAACTCTTCCTCAGGGGACAGGCCCGCCTGGAACTCTTCGACGGCCTCTGGGAGCAAGTCCTCGGCATCTCCTACACCGACCACGACCGCAAAACCCACAACAACACCGACCCCGCCCACCCCTCCGACCTCGAACGCAGCACCTACCACGGCAAGATCATCCGCCTCGACTGGCAACATAACATCCGCCTCCACGAAACCAACACGCTGACCATAGGCTTCGAGACCGAGGAGGAAAAGGCCAGGTCCACCTTCTACTCCGAGAGCATGTGGGGACCGTTCGCCAGCGTGTTTCCCGAGAAGTCCGTCCGCACCAATTCCTGCTACGTCCAGGACACCATCAGCCTCTGGGACCGCTGGTTCACGACCATCGGGGTGCGCTACGATGACCACGAGGTCTTCGGCTCCGAGACCACCTACCGCATCGCCACGACCTACCACATCCCCGACACGGGCACCCGCCTGAAAGGCTCCTGGGGCACGGGTTTCAAGGCGCCGACCCTCTTTCAACTCTACAGCGCCTATGGCGACCCCACCCTCCAGCCCGAGAAGAGCAAGGGCTGCGACATCGGTGTCGAACAAGACCTCTTCGACGGCGTCTTGACCCTTGGCATCACGCTCTTCCGCAACGACATCCGCGAGTTGATTGACTTCGACACGGCCGCCTGGACCTACGATAACGTCGCCGAGGCGAAGACCCGCGGCGTCGAGGCCACGGCCACCTGGCGCCCCAGCGACAACTTGTCGCTCCTTGCCTCCTACACCTACACCCGCACACTCGACAAGGCAGCGCGGGAGCGCCTGTTGCGTCGCCCCGCCCACAAAGCCGCCCTCCAGGCCACCTACCAGGTCACCAGGAAACTCAGCCTGAATGCCAGGGTCATCTACGTCGGCAGACGCGACGACATGGATTTCTCCACATTCCCCGCAACACGTGTCCCCCTCGACGACTACATCGTCGTAGACATGGGGGCCAACTACCAGGTCAACGGCAACCTGGAGGTCTTCGCCAGAGTGGAAAACCTCTTCGACAAGACCTACGAGGACGTCAAGGGCTATGGCACGAGGGGCTTTGGGCTCTTCTCAGGCTTCAGAGCCCATTTCTAGGAGACGGGAAGCCGATGTGGGACATCATGGTCAGGGGCGGCCCGCTGATGTGGCCCCTCCTGGCGTGCTCGGTCGTCTCGCTGGCCGTGATCATCGAGCGGGTGGTCTTCTGGGCACTCGAGGCCCGCGGGCGCAACGAGGCAACCGTCGAGCGTCTCCTTCGCGAGGCCGAGCAAGGGCGGTTCGACCAGGCCGCGGCCATCGGCCAGCGGGCAAGCGACCTGGCGGCGCGAGTCCTGGCCGCCGGCCTAGCCCACCGCGACTGGGGCCTCAGCGAGGCGATGGAGGTCGCCGCCGAGGAAGAGTTGCGCGCTACGAAGCGCGGCCTCGCCATCCTCGACACCATCATCACCCTCGCCCCACTCCTGGGAATCCTCGGCACGGTCCTCGGCATCATCGTCTCGTTCGACCTCCTGGGCGCGCGCGGGATCCAGGACCCCAAGGCCGTGACCGGCGGAATCGCCCAGGCCCTCCTGACCACCGCCGCCGGCCTGGCCGTGGCAATCGTCACCCTCCTGCCTTTCAACTACTTCAACTCGCGCGTCCGCCAGGTAACCCGCAGGGTCGAAAACGCCGCGACGAGGCTCGAGGTCGCCTATCGCAAGGGATTGGGGAACAACCATGCGACTCCCTAGCGACTATCCGGAACACCGCGCCAGGATCGAGATGATCCCACTGATTGACATCGTCTTCCTTCTCCTGGTCTTCTTCATCTACGCGATGCTCTCGATGGTCGTCCATCGCGGCCTGAAGGTCGAACTGCCCGCGGCGGCAACCGCCCGGGTGGACAAGCGCGACTACGTTGACGTGACCATAACCCGCGACAACAGCATCACAGTTGACGGCGAGCCCTGCGACCTGGGCGACCTGACCACCCGCGTGGCCGAGCGCCGCGGCTCCGACGCCTCGTTGCCGGTCTTCATCTCCGGCGACCGGCAGGCCGACCTGGGGCTGGCCGTCAAGGTACTGGACACTCTTCGCGGCGCCGGCATCCGCGAGGCATTCTTCGCCTGCGCCGAGGAGGAGGGGAAGTGAGGTCGCCATTCTTCTGGCCCGCGGTCCTCTCTGTCGCCGTGCACGGCGCCATTCTCTTCCCCGGGTGGGGCTGGCGGCCGCCGCGCATCGAACTCCCGCGCGGCACCCGCTCCGTCACCCTCCACCTGATGGCCTCGCCTTACCTGCGCGCGGCCCCGCGTCGCGTTGTCCGTGAGCGCCCTGACCCAACGACCCCTGACGAGCGGGCCGTCAGTCCTCCGCGCGAAACCACCCCTCCACCACTCCAGTCGCGCAGAAGAATCCCGGCAGCGATTGAGGCGCTCGCCGAGGCGCGCCCGCTCCTGGTCGCGCGCCCGCCCTCGAAGCAGGCGCCGCGTGTGGAACCCGAAGCGGAGCCGACCCCGAGCAAGACGAGCCTCGACGCCTCTGAGAGCGTCCCTCCGCCAAAGGTCGAGGAGTTGGTGCCGCCGCCGGCGGAAAAACCTCCGGCCGCAGAGACACCGCCCGAAGTCGCGAGCAAGACCGGCGGCGAAGGCCGTCAGAGCGCAAACTCCGACGCAGTCAATTCCGACGTCGGCGAGCGGGGCGTCCAGACAGGCAAGGCCCGGGTCCTCGGATGCATCCCCGAATACCCCAGATTGTCGAGGGTCCGCGGCGAGGAGGGGACAGTGGTCCTGGAGGTCGAGGTCCGCCCCGATGGGACCCCCGCCGCCATACGGGTCGTTCGCTCGAGCGGCTATCGCCGACTGGACCGCGCGGCCGTGGAAGGCATGCGAAAGGCTCGCTTCAGCCCGGCCACCAGGGGCGGCCGCCCCACCGGCGACACTATCCGCGTGGCCATCACATTCGACCTCCGCGACGCCGACCAGGATTGAGCCGCGTCCCTGGTGGCCGAACCGCTAGAGGATGAACTGGTCCACGAACTCCAGGTAGCCCCGCTCACCATAGTGCCTGTCCAGCGCTTCACGGACTTCTGGATTCGCTTCAGGGATCGCAGGAGCACTTCCACCCAGACGGGCTTGGGTGGCTCAACCTGCTCTTCGGCGCCCTCGAGTAGGTCCGCGCGCCCCAGGGCGCCAATTGAACCTGGCAGCCAGCAGGTAGGCGAAGAGATGCCCCGTCCCCCTTTTCATGCGCTTCGTGGGTGTCAGCCAGCGAGCCAGCGGGCGGCCTGGCGCGCGAAGTAGGTGATGACGATGTCGGCCCCCGCTCGGCGGATGGCGGTGAGGATTTCGGTGGCGACTGCGCGCTCGTCGAGCCAGCCCTTCTCGGCGGCCGCCTTGACCATCGAGAACTCCCCGCTGACGTTGTATGCGGCGACGGGCAACCCGAAGGCTTGCTTGACCCGCCAGATGATGTCGAGGTAGGCGAGGGCGGGCTTGACCATCACAATGTCGGCCCCCTCGAGGATGTCGAGTTCGACCTCGCGAAGTGCCTCGTCGCCGTTGGCGGGGTCCATCTGGTAACCGCGCCGGTCGCCGAACCGGGGGGGCGACTCGGCGGCGTCGCGGAACGGGCCGTAGAAATGGGAGGCATATTTCGCCGAGTAGGCCATTATCGGGATGTGGGAGAAGCCCGCTTCGTCGAGCCGACGGCGGATGAACCCGACCCGCCCGTCCATCATGTCGCTGGGGGCGACCATGTCGGCGCCCGCGCGGACGTGGGAGAGCGCCTCCCTGGCCAGCAACTCCAGCGTCGCGTCGTTGTCAACGTCGCCGTCGCGAATCACCCCGCAGTGGCCGTGGTCGGTGTACTCGCACATGCACACGTCCGTGATGACCAGCAGTTCTGGCACTGCGTCCTTGATCGCCTCGACCGCCTGCTGGACGATGCCGTCGGGGGCATATGCCTCGGAGCCGACGGGGTCTTTGCGCGAGGGGATGCCGAAGAGGAGGACCGCAGGGATTCCGAGGTCGTGGGCTTCGCGGCAGTCGGTGAGGAGTTCGTCCACCGAGAGTTGGAAATTGCCTGGCATCGAGGGTATGGGGCGGCGGACCCCCTCGCCCGGCCTGACGAACAGCGGAAGGACGAGGTGGTCGGGACTGAGGCGGGTCTGGCGGACGAGTCGCCTGAGTTGTTCGTTGCGCCTGAGGCGGCGCAAGCGCACTTCCGGGAAACTCATACCGGTTCTCCACCTTCTGAGAAGTCGTAAACCATCTGGATGTCGGCCGGCTCCCACTCGATGAGTTCTTCGGGGCGGAAGAAGAGAGCGATCTCGGCCTCGGCGGTCTGTGGCGAGTCGGAGCCGTGGACGAGGTTGAAACGGTTGCTGATGGCCAGGTCGCCGCGGATGGTCCCGGGCTGGGCGTCGGGTCCGAAGGTCGCGCCCATCATCTTCCTGACCACCTCGATGGCGCGCTTGCCCTCGAGGGCCAGGGCGACCGTCGGGCCGCCGGTGATGAATCGAACCAGTGGTTCATAGAAGGGCTTGCCCTCGTGTGCGGCGTAGTGGCGGCGGGCGAGCGGCTCGTCAACCCGCAGCATCTTCAGGCCGACGAGTTTCAGCCCTTTCTGCTCGAGGCGGGCGATGATCCTCCCCACGAGGCGCCGGTGCACCCCATCGGGCTTGATCAGCACGAGCGTTCGTTCCATCGTTTCCTCCGGTCGGGTTTTCGTGGACGCTACTGCCCTGCGGGGTCCAGGAGGTTGTCGCGGACGAAGATGAACGCGTCCTCGCCATCGTTGGGGTAAGCGTGGGGCTTGACCCTTGCGAAGCGGAAGCCGAAGCGGCGATAGAGGTTCTGGGCGGGGAGGTTGGTGCGCCTGACCTCGAGGTAGGCGCTGTGCAGGCCCAGGCGGCGTATGCGGTCGAGGGCCTCGCGCAGGAGCGCCGTGCCTATGCCGCGCCTGCGATAGTCCTGGTGGACTGCCAACTTGGCGATGTGGGCCTCCGGACCCTCGACCCAGAAGCCGAAATAGCCGACCACCACCCCGCCCAGTTCAGCAACGAAGAAATTGTGGCCGGGCGCGAGGATGGTCTGCTCGTAGGTCGAGCGGCGCCACGGGCTGCCGAACGAAGCCCTCTCGATCGCCCACACGGCGTCCAGGTCCTTCGGCTTCATCGAGCGGATGTGCAGTTCGCCCTCCTCTCCGGCCAAACTGGGCTCGTGGCTCTTGAGAACCTCCCGTAGCCGGCGCAGCAGGGAACCCATCTCTTTCCTCGCTGGCAACGATACTGGAAGGCCCGGCCGGTGTCAAGTATAATGCCGGCGAGGTGGCGGGCACGATGTGTCGTGCCTCTACGAGGCGGGTCCGGCGTCGTAAGGGCAACCCAGTGGCACATCTATGAGGAAGCCTTAACTAATGGCGGAGCGGGGCGCGTGGGCTTTGGCACGCTTTTTGCGCCGCAATGAGTTGCCAGGCGCGAAGGAAAAGAATGTCTTGGCTGGCACCCGAGTCCGGCTCCTGGTCCCGAAACGCCGCAAGGCGAACGCCTTGCGCTGCCTCGCCAAAGCATTCTTTTCCTTCTCGCCTGCGTTTGGAACCCACGGTGCACAAAAGCGTGCCAAAGCCCAGGCGCCGAGGTCTATTTCGAAGCCAGCAATGGGCTTCCTGCATAGTCTCAGGCTTTCCAGCCTGTGCAGCCACTGACCCGACCGCGCCCCCGGGAGTGAGAACAGGACGGAACGGCGATGGTTCGCGTTTGGCTGGTCTTGGCCTCGCTCCTGGCCGGCATGTCGGCAGCGAGGGCCGGGGGAGACCTCGAGGCCCTTGCCCACCGCCTGGCCGAGCTCGTCAACGCCGAGCGGGCGAAGGAAGGACTAAAGCCGCTGGCCTGGGACGACCGCCTGGCCGCGGTCGCCCTCGCTCATTGCCAGGACATGCGCGACAACCGCTTCTTCGGCCATGAGTCGAAGCGGACCGGGAAAGTAGCGGACCGCGTGGCACGCGCCCGCATCCCGAACCGAGGGGTGGCCGAGAACCTGGCTCGCGGCAGGACGATCGCCATCTGCCACTCCGCCCTGATGGCCAGCAAGCCCCACCGCGAGAACATCCTCAACCCCGACTTCACCCATCTCGGCGTCGGCCTACTGCCGTGCGACGACGGCCGGTTGTTGTGCACGCAGGTCTTCATGATCGCCCCGCCCAAGCCCGATCCTCTAGCGGTGACGAAACAGATCGTTGCCGAGATGAACCGCGAGCGGCTGGCGCGGGGGAACCGCCGCCTCCTGCCCGACGAGTCACTGACGGCCCTGGCTTTCGACCACAGCCGTCGGGCCGCGGCTGCCGGCAAGCACGACCCGCGCTGGCTCGAGGAAAAACTCCGCGCCGAGAGGCGACGGTGGCGAGTGGTCGAGGTCGGCTACTTCCTGACCGACTCGCCGGGCCAGGTGGCGAAGAGCCCCGGCGCGCAGAGCCCCATCTTCACCCACTTCGGCCTCGGCGTCGTCGTCTCGCCGATGGAGAGCAAAAGCCCTGGAGCGCTCTGGGTCACGCTGATCTGCGGCCTGAAAAAGTAGGCCGCCCCGGCGGCCCGACGGCCAGCCTCACAGGGTCTTTGTGGGCCGATACGCGGGATTGGGCTTCGGGCGCGGGGCCGAGACGTCCCTCAGCCAACCCTTCAGCTCGCGGTGTAACTCCGCCGCCTTCTCCGGGAACTTCTTCGAGAGGTCCCGCTGCTCGCTGATGTCCTCGCGCAGGTCGTAGAGTTCCACGTGGTCGTCCTCGTAGAACCACAGGAGTTTGAGGTCGCCGCGGCGAATGACCGAGACGGGCGAGGTCCGCAATTGACCCCGGCTGGCCTGGAGGTAGCAGGGGAAATGCCAGAAGATGCTCTTGCGGCGCAACCCTCCGCTGCCTTTCAGGAGGGGTACGATGCTCTCGCCATCCAGTTTCTGTCCCTCCGGCCTCTTGGCTCTGGCCATCTCGAGGATGGTCGGGTAGAAATCCACCGTGATCACAGGCACGTCGCACGTCGAGCCGGGCTTCGTCACCCCCGGCCAGCGGATGATGAGCGGCACTCGGATGCCGCCCTCGTAGAACTGGCCCTTGCCGCCGCGGAGGGGGTAGTTGTCGGTCCAGCCTCGATGCCTCAGGCCGGTGCGCTGGTAGCCCACTCCGCCGTTGTCGGAAGTGAAGAAGACGATGGTGTTATCGGCGAGGCCGAGCGCGTCGAGTTTGGCCAAGACCCGCCCGACGCTCTCGTCCACGCTGGCGATCATCGCGGCGTAGACGGCGTTCCCCTGCTCGTGCCACGGCTTCTTGTCGCGGAACTTCGCGATGAGGCCCTTCTTCGCCTGGAGGGGCGAGTGCACCGCGTAGTGGGAGAGGTAGAGGAAGAAGGGGCGGTCCTTGTTCTCCTCGATGAACTCCACAGCGCGGTCGGTCAGGTAGTCGGTGAGGTATTGTCCCTTTTTCGCCCCTTCGAGCCGCAGGCGATTGGGCAGGAAGTAGCCGCCGGGTGGCGAGCCCGCGTGGGTGCCGCCCACATTGACTTGGAAGCCCTGCTCGAGGGGGCCGGCGACGCCCGGCTTGCCGAGGTGCCACTTGCCCATATGGGCGCAGACGTACCCCGCCGCCCTGAGCGCCTCGGCGATGGTTATCTCGTCGGGAGAGAGCGTGAGGTTGTTCGGCACTGGGATGAGTTTCCTGGCGTGGTGGGGGCCGCGCCAGGGGTCGCCGACGGTGAAAACCCCGTGGCGGGGCGTGTACTTGCCGCTCATCAAGGAGGCGCGGGTCGGCGCGCAGTTGGCCGCGCAGGTGTGGGCGTCGGTGAAGCGCACCCCCTCGGTCGCCAGACGGTCTATGTTCGGGGTCTCGTAGTAGCGGCTGCCCTGACAGCCGAGGTCGGCCCAGCCGAGATCGTCAATGAGGAAAAAGACGATGTTGGGCTTGTCCCCGCCTCTGGCGGCCTCCGCGCTGAGGGCACCGGCCAGCGGCACCACCGCGCCAGCGCCCAGACCGCGAATGAACTCGCGCCGCGAAACTCCCATGGCTTCCTCCTGGACATGCAGATGGGTTGAATCCTAAACAGCTCGCCACGATTTCGAGTCGATTCTCGAAAGTCTTGGATTTGCAACATGTTGTGTCATCGCATAAAAAATAGCCCCCAGGGGTCGTGACCGTAAGTTTGCTTGGGGGGATGTCCCGAACTCCGTTGAAATGGAAACGGCGGCTCGGGTATCCTGTGACT
>CAYYCI010000020.1:0-16360 GCA_964470215.1 uncultured Planctomycetota bacterium | reverse complement strand
CCCCGGCCTCCTTCAAGACCACGCGCGGGTTTCCTTCATAGTCTCAGGCTTTCCACGCTGCTTCTCTGGTTTCGGTGGCACAGGCTTTCCATGCCCCTCCCCTGATTCTGGTGGCACAGGCTTTCCAGCCTGTGGCGGACGCGGGGCGAGACGCCCCGCCTACAAGGGAGGGGGACGGAGGCCCCGCCCAGAGGGTCGCACGTCGCGGGATGGAACGGCGGGTTGTAGGCCGGGCGTCTCGGCCCGCGAAGACCACCCAGAGCGAGAGGCCCGGCGCACAATGGGCACGGCAGTGCCGTGCCCCTACATCCGCGGTTCCTTCCGGGAGATGATTGAGCCTTGAAGAGCCGGCCGGCCATCTTCGCCAGACGCGGGGCGAGACGCCCCGCCTACAAGGGAGGGGGACGGAGGCCCCGCCCAGAGGGTCGCACGTCGCGGGATGGAACGGCGGGTTGTAGGCCGGGCGTCTCGGCCCGCGAAGACCACCCAGAGCGAGAGGCCCGGCGCACAATGGGCACGGCAGTGCCGTGCCCCTACATCCGCGGTTCCTTCCGGGAGATGATTGAGCCTTGAAGAGTCGGCCGGCCATCTTCGCGAGCGCATTCGTCATCGGCCTTTCGGGCGCGATGATGCCCGGGCCGCTGCTGGGCGCCTCGGTGGCCTACGCCGCCAAGGACGGCTTCCTGGCCGGCGGGCCGCTCCTGGTGCTCGGCCACGCAATCCTGGAGTTGGCGCTGCTCGTGGCGGTGTTGGTCGGGCTGGGGCCGTTGCTCTCGCGGCGCAGGGTCGCCGCCGCCATCGGCCTGGTCGGTGGGGCGGTGCTAGTGTGGATGGGCTACGGAATGGTCGCCGCGGCCTGGCGCGGGATCGAGTTCACCGCCGAACAGAAAACGACCATGCTCTTAGCGAGCCCCGTGGTGGCCGGCATCCTCATCTCGCTCTCGAACCCCTACTGGTCGCTGTGGTGGGCGACGATAGGGCTGAAGTACATCGCCCTGAGCCGCGAGAGCGGCCCCAGTGGCGTCGCCTCGTTCTATCTCGGCCACCAACTCTCCGACGTCGCCTGGTATTTCTTCGTGGCCGGGGCAATTGCCCTCGGTCGGCGGGTCATATCCCAGGGCGTCTATTCCTGGGTGATCGGCTTTTGCGGGGTCGTGCTCGTGGGCTTCGGGATTTATTTCCTTGCCAGTGGGGGTCTGACGTTCCTCGGGCACGGCCGCGGCGGCGAACTACCCGAGAAGGGAGAGAGCGGATGAAACTCGTCTCGTTCAGGCGGAAGGGCGAACTGCGGATCGGCTCCCTGGCGGGCAACAAGATCGCGGACCTGCGGGCGGCGAGCGCCGCGCGCGGCGGGCCGGACTTGCCAGGCGACATGGTGGAGTTCCTCGAGATGGGCGCGCGGGGCCTGCGTGCCGCGCGGGCGGCCGAGAGGTTCGCGACCAGGTTCCCCGAGGCAATGCTCGCTCGCAACCGCGTCAGGCTCGAGGCACCGGTCCCCTGCCCCAGGAAACTCCTCGCACTGGCAGGAAACTACACCTCCCACCTCCAGGAAGAGGGCCGCAGGGCACGAACGAAGCGGGAGCAGAATCCCCGCGTGTTCATGAAACCGCCCTCGACCACGGTCAACCGCCCGGGCGGGACCATTCCCCTGACGAAATACTCCCGATGGGTGGACTGGGAGGTGGAGTTGGGGATAGTCATCGGCCGGAGGGCCAGGGACATCACGGTGCGGGAGGCCCCGCGCCACATCGTCGGCTACACCATCGTCAACGACATCTCCGAGCGGGAGTTCTGCGTCAGGCGGCGAACGACGACCGAGGACTTCGACCGCTTCTTCGACTGGCTGAACGGTAAGTGGCCTGACGGCTTCGCCCCCATGGGGCCGTGTATCACGACAGCCGACGAGATCGGCGACCCGATGAACCTGGCCATTCGCCTGGCGGTCAACGGCAAGACCATGCAGGATGCCAACACCTCGGGCATGGTCTTCTCGTGCTACGAGATCGTCTCCTACATCTCGCGCTGGGTCACCCTCGAGCCGGGCGACGTGATAGCCACGGGCACCCCGGCCGGCGTCGGGAAGGTCAGGGGCATCAAACTCAAGGATGGCGACGTCGTCCGGGCGGAGATAGAGAAGATCGGGGTGTTGGTTAACAAGGTTGCGCGCCGCTGACCGCGATCAGAAGGTGCCCTCGACGTCCATCGTCGCTCCCGCGGCTTTCTTCTCGAAGGTCGAGGTCTCGATCTTCTCCTGGAGTTTCCGATAGAAGAGGTCCTCGTCCACGGGGACGTCCACCCAGGTGTCCGTCCAGGCCGACAGGAGGATGGCGTTGGATATCTCGAGGCTGTTGATCCCCTCCTCGCCTCTGGCAACGAGGTGGCTGTTGTCGCCGGTGAGGATGGCGCGAATCCAGCCCTGGGTCACGGCCTTGTGTTCGCCGCCGCCTCCGCGCACGGGGACTTCGCAGCGCCAGACCTCCGGCGAGCCGAAGCCGCCCTTGTAGTCGCGGGTGAACTGGCTGACGGGGACGCGGGTGCGCCAGAAGGTCAGCCTCCCGTCCTCGACTACGATCTTCCCCCTCTCGCCGCTCAACTCCAGGCGATTGGTCCCCGGGGCCTCGGCGGTCGAGGTGACGAACAGGCCGGTCGCGCCATTGGGATACTCGACGTAGGCCGTCACGTCGTCGTCAACCTCGATGTCGTGGTACTTCCCGAACCCACAGAAGCCGCGCACCCGCCTGGGCATACCGCAGACCCACTGCCAGATGTCGAGGTTGTGTGGGCACTGGTTGATGAGCACGCCGCCGCCCTCGCCGGCCCAGGTCGCCCGCCAGCCGCCAGAGTCGTAGTAGCTCTGGGCGCGGTACCAACTGGTCATGAGCCACACCGAGCGAATCAACTCGCCGAGCTCGCCCGCCTCGACCAGTTCCTTGAGTTTTCGATAGACGGGCCTGGTGCGCTGGTTGAACATCAGGGCGAAGACCTTCCCACTGCGGGCCGCGGCCTCGTTCATCTCGCGGACCTGGCGGGTGTAGACTCCCGCCGGCTTCTCGCTCAGGACGTGGAGGCCCCGCTCGAATGCCTTGATGGCGATGGGAGGATGGTCGTAGTGGGGCGTGGCGATCATGACGGCGTCCACCACGCCGGCCTCGAGCATCGCCTCGGCGCTCTGGAAGGTCTGGATGTTCTCGCCCAGGTTTTTTCTCGCCCACTCGAGGCGCTCGGGCGCGATGTCGGCCACCGCGGTCAGTTCCGCGCCCTCGACCTCACCGCCGAGCAGGTATCTGGCATGGTGAGTGCCCATCCCCCCGATGCCGACGATCCCGACTCGAACCTTCTCCATCGCATCTCGCTCCTGCCGGTGTCCGGGTCATGCAGCGGGCGGCTATTTTAGCCAGGCCCGGCCCCAAATGCCAAACCACCCCCGCTGCCCCGACGAGCGCCCTCCGCGCGCGGATGAACGTTCTCACGGAGCGGACCCGCTCCTCCCAACAAGGGGGCGGGGCTTCCCTCGCAGGGTCGAGAAAAGGTCCTCTTTCATCTGCTCCTGGTCTATCTCGCGGATGACGCGCGTCGAGGTGGCCTCGCGACTCACCTTCCAGCGATACGGCGGCGTAGGGTCCTCGAACGTCACATACTCGAAGCGCTTCACCCAGCCTAGCCCCAGGTGGAAGGCCAGGACAGTCGAGATGGCGGTCGGGTCGTAGAGCGACTTGTTGCGCCTGGGCACGATGCGTCTCAGGTACTCCCCCAGCGGGTTCTTCGGATAGCGATAGCCTTCGGTTCGGACGTCGAGCCGCACGCGGCCGCCGACGTAGGCCGGGATTATCCAGAACTCCACCCCGCTCTTGCCGACCACGTAGCCTGCCCACGGGTCGTTGTTGCCGTTGAACTCGCCGGCGATGGCCTGGCGCGAGCCGCCCAGCCACACAACCTTCATCCTGTCGTTCAGCTCGAGGCCCTTGCGACGGGCCGTCAGGATGGCGCTCGCCACGTTGGTCAACGGCCCGACGGGCAGGACCCAGACCGGCTTCCTGGGCGACGCGCCGCGGACCGCCGCGAGGATGGCCTCGGACGCTTCGGTAACGATTGGCTCGGTCTCGTCCCACCTGCGGCCTTCCGGCACGGCCAGCCGACGATTCGCTCCGTGGAAGACGAACGGCACCCGCTCCTTGGGTAGTCCGCTGGCCAGCGCCAGGTCGCGAATGTGGAGTATCTCGCGGTAGTTCGCCGGCTCCTGGCCACCACCGTGGTGGACGCTGTTGATGCCCAGAAGGTCGAAATGGCTGAAGAGGCCGTAGGAGAAGTAGTGCTGGTCGTCAACCTCGTTCTTCTGGTCGGTGTCGAGGAAGAGTTGCGGGATGTGGAGCGTGGCCTGGGTGTGGGCTCGGACGATCACCGCCGAGGTGTGCTCGTACGTCCCATCGCCCACGGTCAGTTTGACCTGATAGATGCCCGGTCGGGCGAAGGCGTGACGGACCCGCTTGCCCCCGGCGGACGAGCCGTCGCCGAAGTCCCACCGCCAGGTCTTCACCTCGCCGACCGATGGTTCACCGCTGAAAGCCACAGGCTTGCCGACGACCACGGGTTCTTCGAGCGGCTCGATGCGCGCCTCCACGGGCAGTTCCACCTTGATCGCCTCCACGAGCGTTGCCGTGTATTTCCCATCGGAGATTGCGAGCCGGAGTTCATAAGAGCCGGGCTTCTGGTAAACGTGATTCACTTTCTGGCCCTGGGCCGAAGTCCCGTCGCCGAATTCCCATCGCCACGAGACGATCTTGCCGAGCACGCGCCGCGCCTCGAACGCGCACGGCTGCCCGGCACGGATGATGCCCTTCGACGCTACGATCCGCGCATCGAGCGGCGCGGCAAACGCTACCAGCCACGAAACCCCTTCCTCGCCGCGGAAGTGAATGCTGGCCAGCGGCGTCCGCGCGTCCTTACTGAAGAGGCACACCCTGATCGCATCGAACTCGCGCGGCTCGCCTTCGCGACGGTCCCAGACGAACCGGCCGCGGTCGTACCAGCCTCCCTTGCCGCGGGCCAGCAGCCGCCACCGTCCCCCGCTGCGGGTCTCGATCTTCCAACACGTCTGCGATTGGGGCTGATTGGGATAGACGCCGCTTAGGACGATCAGGTTGGCCCTCACCGCCTCGGGCCATTCGGCCATCCACCACGCCGGCTTGTCCTCGGGCACGACCCCGATCTTCTCTCCGAAGCCCACCCCGTATTCGTGCCACCGCGATGGTCGGAGGAAGCGCTGACGCTTGAAGTCGTAAAGCATGTGGTCGGGCTTGCCGCGCAATCCTCTTCCATAATTCTCCAGGTTGCCGGAACACTTCGCCTTCAGGAGCAGGTTGTCGAGCGACACCGGCAGCCTCGGCACTTGGCCTGCGACGGCGAACGCCTGAGATAGAAGGAACAGGATGACCATTCTCATCGCCGCTTCCCCTTACCTTGCCAGCCGCATCGTACCAAAAACGGGGACAGGAGTCATTTTCCGCCACGGAAGAAAGGCCGTTTGGTCTTCTTCGTGTGCCTTCGTGGATGCCTGGCGCGCCTGGCCGTGGTTGAGGCGCAGGCCGACTTCTCCCAGGCGGCGGAGGGCCGACCCTCCGAAGGCAGCAGCGGGGCCACCGCCCCCGCGGGTCAGTGTCGGGCCACCCTTAGCGAGTATTCGCGGGCCCGCTGCAAGTGCAAGCCCCATGCAGCGCTGACTTGACGGTGCGTTGCGCTCCTGATAGCCTACCGCCGAGAGGGAGGGACTTCGTGTGTGCAACGGCAAAGATGGCAGGGGTTCGGGAATGGATCGAATGGGGCGACGGGGATTTCTCCGGGCCGCCACGGGTGCCTTCGCCGCGCCGTGGCTCGTCCGCGCATCGGCGCTGGGCAGGAACGGGTCGGTGGCCGCCAGTGAGCGGATTGTGCTGGGCGCCATCGGCATCGGGCCACGCGGCCGCCACGTGCTCTCTTGCATGATCGCCGAGCGCGATGTCCGCTTCGTGGCCATCTGCGACGTCCAGCGCTCCCGACGCGAGGCGGTCAAGAGGATGGCCGACGCCAGGTACGGCAACACCGACTGCGCCATGTACCGGGACCTGCGGGCGCTGCTCGCGCGGCCCGACATAGACGCCGTGCTCATCGCCACCGGCGACCACTGGCACGCGCTCGCCTCGATCCTCGCCGCCAAGGCCGGCAAGGACGTTTACAGCGAGAAACCCTGCGGCATCACCATCGCACTGTGCCAGGCGCTCGACGACACGGTGAGGCGCTGCGGTCGCGTCTTCCAGGCCGGCACCCAGCGGCGAAACGTCCCGAACTTCCAGCTCGCCGCCCACCTCGCGCGAAGCGGCAAACTGGGCCGCCTACACACTCTCCACGCCTCGGCCTACTATCCGCGCCTACGCCACGACTGGCTTCCTGCCCAGCCGGAGCCGCCGAAGGAAGAGTGCGACTGGGACCTCTGGCTCGGCCCCTCGCCCTGGCGGCCCTACAACCGTCGCTACGTCGCCGGCGGCTGGCGCGGCTTCGACGACTTCGACTCCGGCGCCACCCTGCTCGACTGGGGCGCGCACACGGTGGACCTCTGCCAGTGGGCCAACCGCGCCGACGGCACCACCCCCGTCAAGTTCATCCCGTCCGAACACAACATCGTCTGCCGCTACGCCAACGGTGTGAAACTGGTGATCGATTTCCTGCGCACGCCGTTCGGCAACCGCTCGCCCCAGTACCGCACCGAACTCGGCACCTGTCCCGTCCGCTTCATCGGCGACCAGGGCTGGGTCGAGACCGGCGATGCCGGAGGCATCGTGGCCCACCCCCAATCGCTATTGCGCGAGGTCCGCAATCTGGCACGGATGGCGGGAACGAACGCCGTCGCACACACCAGGGATTCCCTCGACTGCGTGAAGACGCGGCGCTCGCCGGCCTGCAACAGCCGCATCATGCGCCGCTCGCACATCGCCTGCCACGCCGCGGCTCTCTCGTGGATTCTGGGCCGCACGCTGGCCTTCGACCCCGCCAAGGAAGAGTTCACCGGCGACCAGGCCGCCAACCGCATGCGTTCCCGCGCCCTCCGCGAGCCGTGGCACATCTGACCCGCGACACTTCACTCGCCTTCGTTTGCCTTCATTTTGCGAAGCCGGCGGACAGGCGACACCCGAGACAGTACGTCATTCACGCACGACCAACGACACTCGCATTCCCAAAACATTTCGCGATAGACGGTGGTGCAGAGTCCCTGGCAAGTCAATCACCAAGCCCCCAATCCCTCGCGCTCACCTCCTGGCTCCGTTTACAGTCTCAGACCCTCCAGTCCGCTCCTTATCCAGGACAGCGGGGGGAGCGGCATTACCTACAATCGAGGGTCGCGCTCTGCGCCCCCGAGCCAGCCACGACGATTCCGGACCTGGCTTCGGCGCGCCCAAACAGGATTGGGCAACCGGCTGTGGGCGTCGGAATCAGACCGCTCGATGAGGCCGAGGGCGGGGCTCACTTCTTCAGGGCGAAGCGACCCCGAGCCACCCGCGTGAAGCGATCGGAGTTGTATAGCGCCTGCTTGACGACCACCTTGGGGTCCTTCGAGCGGCTCTTGTAGCCGAGCGCGAGGACGGCCTCGGTGGCCTCGGCAATCGAAACGCTGTCCTTGCCTGCGAGCGCTTCGGCGAGGCACTCGACGAGGGTCTTCCCGCCCCGGCGCCGCCTTCTGACGAGGCGCCTGGTGGGTTTTCTTCGCGCGCGCTTCTTGCCGCGGGTGAGCGGAGCGAGGGCCTTCTCGAGCTCGGCGATGCGGCGATTAAGCTCGTCGCGTCGAGCCACTAACTTGGCAAGTCGGTCGCGCCGCCTCTCGATCTCACGGGCGAGGTCCGCGAGCGGGATTTTCGCCAGATTGACCCTTGCCACTTACCTTTTCCTTTTTACTCTGGTCCACCTCCTCCACGTAAGCTCACTACTGACTGCAAGAGATAGTATAGTCATTTTCGCCACGAGCGCCAACCCTTCCTCGAATCATGACCAAGAAAGTACTGCGCGACGCGCGAAGCAAGACGCCACATTTGCGTTCTTGCCTGATGGACCTTACAATCCGGGTCGTGAGCGCCGGCCGCATTGTGCGAGGGAGTAAGTGACGTCGTGGTCCACGAAAGCGAGCGCTGCCGGGGCAGCCCGCGCGCTGAAGCCCGTTACCGCGTCCGCGGGGGGACAGACTACACGACCAGTCTCGCCGCGTTGTGTGGTCTCGCCAGGCGGAAGGCCGAAAGGCGCTGGAGCACCGAAGAGAAAAGCCTTCCCGAGCCTACGTCTCACTACAGCGGCAAGGGACGTGGAACCGTGAGCGCCGCGCAACGCGCCTGCCATTCCCTTCGTCCGGCCCCCGCTCTGGCCATCTGTGGCTGGAGCGGGGCAGGCAAGACCCCGGCCCTCGAGCGCCTGGTCGCCGAACTACGCGCCGAAGGCCTCCTCGTCGCCGTCGTCAAGCACGACGCCCACGGCGTCAGCCTCGACGTGGAGGGGAAGGACAGCGACCGCCTCTTCCGAGCCGGCGCCAGCGTCCACCTCACCAGCCCCGACGAGGCGTTTGCCCGGACTCGCCCCCCCGAACCGCTCACCACGACCCTCAGGACCCTCAGCGAGCGCCACGACCTCGTCCTCCTCGAGGGCCACAAGACCACGGCGCTGCCCAAGGTGTGGCTCCTGTCCGAGGGCGAGACCGGGCCGCCGCCCGAAGTAACCAACGTCGTGGCAACGCTCCCCGGCGGCGAGGACCGCGACCGCGCCTTGCGCCAGACCGTCGAGGACTGGCTCCGCGACCAGTGGGCCGCGGCCCCGCTCTTCGGCTGCGTCCTCATCGGCGGAAAGAGCACCCGCATGGGCAAGCCCAAACACCTCCTCCCGGCCCCGGGCGGCACCTGGCTCGAACGCCTCGTGGGGGTCATGAGCAAAATATGTGACCAGGTGGTGGTTGCGGGCGATGGGGAACTGCCGCCGGGATTGGCCGAGACCGTGCGCCTGACCGACCCCCCCGACCTCGGCGGCCCGATGGCCGGAATGCTCGCGGCCATGCGCTGGGCGCCGAGGGTCTGCTGGCTCTTCGCCCCCTGCGACGTGCCCTGCCTCGACGAGGACGCCCTTCGCTGGCTTCTGGGGATGCGGCGGCCCGGGGTCTGGGCGGTGATGCCCATGCTCGCCGACAAGCCCCACCCCGAACCCCTCCTGGCCTACTACGACTTCCGCGCTCGACATCTCCTGGAGAACCTGGCGGCTGGCGGCGACTTCTGCCCCGCGCGCATCTGCACCCACCACCACGTCCTCACCCCCACCCCGCCGGCTCACCTCGCCCGCGCCTGGCGAAATGTCAACACCCGAAGGGAACTGGGGGCGCAGGGCGCGCACCCAGGTTGCCGAAACGCGGAGTGAAAAGCCTCGAAGCGCGCTCGGCAGGGGAGGGAGGGAGGGGCGCCCGTCCGCCAGAGGAGCAGGACCGGGGCCTCGACACCCCCGTCCGCGACGGTCACACCGTCGTGATCCTCTCGGCAGTCTCCGCTGGGGCGCGCGGCAGCGAACCCGACGGGCCCGCTGCGCGGTCATGACGATTATGCCTTACCCCGCCGGGTTTGTTAGAATAGATAACTTGCCGAGCATCGGTTAGCATCTTCCAGGCGGTCGAGCGCCTTGGGGCCAAGGGCCCACACTCCGGGCAGCCGCCAGGCGAATGAAACGTCCTACGACGATGAGCGATAGGCAGCTCTCACTACGGTTGTTCGCGCCCAGCCTCGAGCCCTGGCGAGCCGACACCCGCCCTGCCGTCGCCGCATTGATGAGCGGCGGGGTGGACAGCGGCGTTGCCGCGTTGGTCTTGCGCGAGTGTGGCTGGGACGTCGTGGGCATCACCATGAGGGTGCCACGCGTGGCCCCCGACCATCCAAGGCCGTGTTGCGGCGCCGACGCCACGGCGGTCTGCCAGAAACTGGGAATCCCCCACTACTTCGTCGACGTGGGGCCGGTCTTCGAGCCGTTGGTCGTCGAACGCTTCCGCCGCGCCTATTCCGAGGGCAGGACGCCGAACCCTTGCGTTGATTGCAACTCGCTGGTGAAGTTCCGCGCCTTGTGGGACTTCCTTGAGCGGGAGTTGGGCCTGCGCTACCTGGCCACGGGCCACTACGCGAGGGTGGAGCGGGTCGGGGCACGGTGTTTTCTGGCGCGCGCGGGGTGTGCCGAGCGGGACCAGAGCTATTTCATCTACGGCGTGCCGCGCGAGCGCTTGCCACACCTGCTCCTGCCCAACGGCTGCTTCTCGAAGGAGGAGGTTCGGGAGATTGCGGCGAGCGCCGGGCTGCCCGTGGCCGAGAAGGCCGACAGCCAGGAACTGTGCTTCGCCGGCGAGGGCGACTACCGCCGGGCGCTCGACCGCCGCGGCGAGCCGGGGCCGATCTACGACACCGCCGGCCACCGCCTGGGCACCCACAGGGGGATCGAAAACTACACCCTCGGCCAGCGGCGGGGGCTCGGGGTCGCCCTCGGCGAGCCGAGATACGTCGTCAGGATCGATCCCATCGAGAACTCGATCACCATCGCGCCACGCCACGAGGCATTCCACCGCCGCGTGGCGGCCGGCGAACTGAACGTGCTTCAGCCGGCGGCGCTGAGGGCCGGCGCCCGCCTGGGCGGCAAGGTTCGCTCCTACGGCGCCATTGAGCCTTGCACCGTGGCCGAAGTCGCAGGAAACCGCTTGGCGGTGGAATTCGACGAACCACAGTTTGCCCCGACGCCCGGCCAGCACCTCGTGCTCTACGACCAGCGCGGCCGGATCGTCGCGGGCGGCACCATCAAGGACCGGATTGAGGAGAAAGGAAGCCTCGATGGAAGACTCTGCTCTATTCGCTAAGGCAGGCGAGAAGGAGGTCACCAGCGCCATCGTTGGCGAGTTCGCCCGCCAACTCGAGGAGTACGTCGAGAGCGACGTGCTGATCGCGGGCGCGGGCCCGAGCGGCCTGATGTGTGGCCGCGAACTGGCCGCCAGGGGCCACAAGGTGCTTATCGTCGAGCGGAACAACTACCTCGGCGGCGGCTTCTGGATCGGCGGCTACCTGATGAACAAGGTCACGGTCCGGGAGCCGGCTGACAAGATACTCGACGAGTTGGGCATTCCCCACACCCTCGCCAGCCCGGGCCTCCACGTGGCCGACGGGCCGCATGCCTGCTCGAAACTCATCGCCGCCGCCTGCGACGCGGGAGTGCGATTCGCAAACATGACGACCGTCGAGGACATCGTCCTGCGCGAGGGCGGCCGAGCCGCCGGACTCGTCATCAACTGGACCCCTATCCAGGCCCTCCCGCGCGGGATCGCTTGTGTGGACCCCGTGGCCCTGGAGGCGAAGGTGGTGGTTGACGCCACGGGCCACGACGCGATCGTGGCCAGGACTCTCGCCGAGAGGGGCATCCTGGAATTGCCCGGCTGCGCGCCCATGTGGGTCGAGCGCTCCGAGGACGCCATCGTGGAGCACACGGGCGAGGTCCAGCCCGGGCTGGTGGTCACGGGAATGGCGGTCTCGGCGGTCTTCGGCATCCCGAGGATGGGCCCGACCTTCGGCGCCATGCTCCTCTCGGGCAAGAGGGGCGCCGAGGTCGTCCAGGAGATTCTGGAAAAGACAGGATGAACGCCCTGCCAGGCCGACTGGTCATCTACGACGATGGCCGTGGTTCGCGACGCGCGCGGTCGGCCGCTTCCTCCGCGAGTCGTTCCCGCATCTGGCGGTCGAGCACCGGGGCGCGCTCCTGCGGCCGCGGGACGACTTGCCCGAGAGGCTGCGTCGCATTCGCGTCCTCGACCCTCTCAAGCCCGTTGACCGGGCGAGCGGAAAGCCGCTGAAGCCGGAGATGGACTACGACGCCGCCTCCTCGAGGGCACGGCCGCGGCCACCGTGGGTGTGGTCTACGACGGCAACGACCTCCGGCGGCTGGCCTATGGCTTCGTTCCCGAGGGGGGGAGCGGGGCTTGTCGAACAGGCGGCCACTCTGTAGACTATATCATTACCATGAGCCACTCGCTTCGCCTCCGCCCGGCCAAGGGGGGCGGGAAAGCGGCCTCGGCGGACGCGCCGCAGGAGGAACGACCTGATGAACCGGAGTTCCTGTAACAAGTGCCTGAAACTCGTCCCGGCCACCACGGTCGAGCGCGACGGCATGATCTACCTCGTCAAGGAATGCCCGGAGTGCGGAACCACCGAGACTCTCATCTCCTCCGATGCCAGCCGCTACAAGCGCAAGCGCGAACTCGACACAGGGTTCGACTACCGAGACTGCATGCTCAACTGCCTGGAGTGTGAACACAAGCGCCCCAACATCGTCTTCGTGGACATCACGAACCGCTGCAACCTCAACTGTCCCTGCTGCATCAACAACACTCCCTCGATGGGTTTTCTCTTCGAGCCGCCCCTCGAGTACTTCGAGAAGATCTTCCGCCACTACTCGACCTACGAGCCTAAGCCCTCGATCCAACTCTTCGGCGGCGAGCCCACAGTCCGCGACGACCTCTTCGAGATCATCCGCATGGCCCGCTCCTACGGCCTGCCCACCCGAGTGGTCACCAACGGCCTGAAACTCGCCGACGAGGACTACTGCCGCCGATTGATCGAGACCCGCGCCACGATCCTGATCTCATACGACGGCGCCAACCCCGAAATCTATCGCATCCTGCGCAACAGCGAGAAGGTCCTCCAGCTCAAGCACAAAGCAATCGAGAACATCCGCAAGGCCGGCCGCGCGAAGGTCACGATCATGTCCCTCGTCGCCAAGGGGCTCAACGATCGCGAGATTCCCGCACTGTTCCACTTCTGCCACGAGCGCCGCGACTTCATCCGCGCCATCTACTTCATGCCCCTCGCCCATACTTGGGACTCCGGCCGCCTGAAACTCGAGCCCGCCAGGATCACCGAGGAGTGTATCGAGAACCTCATCGCCGAGTCGTTCCCCGACGAGCTCGTGGAGTTCCTGCCTGCTGCCTTCCTCGGCCAGATTCCCAACATCGTGAAGTACCTGCGCATTAACCCCCTACCCTTCGCGGGCGCGCACCCGAACTGCGAGAGCATGTACATGCTCCTCAGCGATGGCGAGCGCTTCCGCCCGCTCGGCCACTGGCTGAGGAGATCGACGACCGATTTCGCCAAGGCCCTCCTGGAGGTCGAGAAACGCCTCGCCCAGCGGGCCGCCGCGATCGGCGACGCCGACTCCCCAACCCTCCCCGAAAAACCCTCGCTCGCCCAGCGCAGACTCCAGATAAAAGCTTTCTGGGCCGTCCTCGGGGTCCTGCGCCGCCACGGCCGCCTGGGGCGATTCGTCCGAGGAAAGGGCCTCGCCAAACTCTACCATGCCCTCGCCCTGATCCTCGGGCTGGCCACCGGCCGGCGCACCCGCAACGTCCTGGCCCGCCACGCGGGAGTCCAGGGCTCGCTCCAGATCATCGTCCTGCCCTTCGAGGACCCCTACGCCCTCGAGACCGAGCGCCTGGAGCGTTGCCCCAGCGCCTTCGCCTTCTGGGACCCGCGCCACGACAGGGTCAAACACGTCCCCGTCTGCGCCTGGGGCCTCCACAAGAACTCGGTCATGCGAATGGTCATGGACCACTACGCCGACAGCATGCTGACCAGCGCGGCGGGCGAGGCGGGCGCAACGTCCTGAGATCACCGCTAGCAGGGGCTGGTGGTGCCGGGGTGGCCGCCTCCGACCCCGCAAACTTACCCTCGAGGTGGCCAGCGCCTGCCGACCCGACCCCTATCGCGCAAGCATAGACCGACACGTCCGGTGGCATGAAAGAGCAGGCTGCCCCCGGCCGCCCGACTCAGGCCACCCTCGTACTCGAGAACCCCTCCCAGGTCAAAGCCCGACCGCCATCCGGCCAGCGTGCGGGCTTGAAAAGTCAATTCTTCCATGCTACCATCCAGCGGAGTCACCTGGAGAAGCCGATAAAGCAGGGAGCAGCGGATGCGCTGTGGCGTGGCACGGGCCGACATCACCCCCGAGCCCCCCATTCTGATGGGCGGCTACATCGGCCGCACCTCGCCCGCCGAGGCGGTCCACGACCCCCTCTTCGCCCGCGCTATGGTCCTCGAGGACGGCCCGACAAGGGTGGCTATCGTCGGCGCCGATCTGCTCACCGCCGACCGCGGCCTGATCGCCAGGGTGCGAGCCAGCATCCAAAAAAACGTCGGCATCCCACCCTCCCATTGCCTCGTCGCCTTCTCCCACACCCACAGCGGGCCGCTGGTCTCGAGCCGGTCAGATGGCGACCTCGACCCGGGATACGTCCAGCGCGTCGAGGAGGCCCTCGTGGACGTCGTCCGCCGCGCGGCCTCCGACCTCCGTCCCGCGCGAGTGGGAGCCGGCCAGATAAAACTCTACCTGGGCATCAATCGCCGCGAACGCCGGCCCGATGGCTCGATCGCCCTGGGCAGGAACCCCGCCGGCTACGCCTCCCCCTACTGTCGCATCCTCGTGGCCGTCGAGGAGGGCCGCGGCCCGATGGCCATCTTCTTCACCTACGGCGCCCACCCGGTCGTCCTCGGGCCGAAGAACCTGGAGATATCCGGCGACTACGCCGGCCACGCCGAGAGAATGGTCGAGGAGAACTTCGGCGACCACGCGGTCGCCCTCTTCGCCCTCGGCTTCGCGGGCGACGTCAACGTCGCCTGCGAGAAGCGCGACTTCGAGGAGGTCGAGACCATCGGCACGGCTCTGGCCCGCGCCGTGATCGAGGAACTCAAGGAGATGGAGGTCAGTGCCGAGGCCGGCCTTTCGGCCGCCTCGAGGGTCGTCCCCCTCCCCGCCGAGCCGCCGCCTACGGCCCACGAGGCAGAGCGCCTGCTCTACACCGAGCGCGAACGCCTCGCCGACCTCCTCGGCCACGGGGAGGACCGCGCCGAGGTCGAACACCACCGCAGGATGGTCGAGTGGGCGTCGCGCCTGGTCGAACTGTCCCGCTGGGGCAACACCGACCCCACCCTCGACCTCGAGGTCCAGACCATACGAGTCGGCAGGACTGCCATTGCGGCGCTCTCGGCCGAAGTCTTCGCCGAATTCGAGAAGAAGGCCCTCCCACTCTCCCCGCGCCAACCGACCTTCCTCGTCAGCAACGCCAACGGCAACATCGGCTACCTGCCGACCGCCGAGGCGATGGCCGAGGGCGGCTACGAGGTCGAGGTCGCACACCGCTACTTCGGTGCCCTGCGCCTCGCTCCCCAGGCACCCCTCCTCGCCGAGCAAGCGCTCCACGCCGCACTATTCGACCTCGCTTCCGTTCCCGAATCCACCAATCAGCCATGATAAACGGCTCGTCACCACTGTTGTTCGCCCTGGCTTTCGCCCTCGCCACCGCAGTCCAGGCCGAGGAGAAACCACCCTCGACCGGCCTGCTGCGCATCGAGGCGGTCGGCCGCCCCCGCCGCGACTGCTGGCTCTACGTCCCCACCACATGCGACCCCGCCAAACGCTACCCCCTCGTCGTCGTCCTCCACCCCGCCGGCCTGAAGGGGGCGACCATGGTGCGAACCTGGGGCGAGGTCGCCGAGCGGACAGGGGCGTTCATCGTCGCAGGGCCGGAGTGCAAGGACACCAGACGCCGCCGCTGGTCGCTCAACGACGAGCGCGACCTCCTCGCCACAATCAACAAAGTCATTGCGCTCTACAGTATTGACCCCCAGCGCGTGCTCCTGACCGGCTTCTCCCAGGGCGCCATCTACACCTACACCTTCGGCCTGCGCAACCCGGGGACCTTCCGCGCCATCGCGCCGGTGGCCGGCGCGCTCATCGCCGGCCAGAACCCCGCCGCCGAGGCGATCCTGCGCAAGGCGCGCGGAATGGGAGTCTACATCGCCCACGGCGCCGCCGACCAACAGATACCGGTAGTGCGGGCGAGAGCCTCACGGGCCAGACTCGAACAAGCCGGCTTCGTCGTCACATACCACGAAATCCCCTACCTCGGGCACCATCTCCCTCCCGACGAGCCCGCACGCATCTGGGACTGGTTCGAGAAACTCACCGCCGCCAGCCGCGCCAAGTAGGCCGGCCCCTGCCCTCCCCAAGCCCTCCCGACCGAGCATGTCCGCAGTCCCTCGAACCGGCTCCCGCCCCTCGATATAATGTCGCCAGCGGCAAGTCGCCGTTCATCGAGGTGTGCACACCGGGAGCCGTGTGACGACCGCGCCGCCGCTTTCACAGGAGGGGGCCACATGGCGAAGCATCCAGCGCGGTGCCCGAAATGCGGCGTCATCCTCGAGGTGGACACCGCGGTCGACGAGCAGATCATCTGCTCGAGGTGCCAGGCCCGCCTCTCCCTCCCAGGCAAGGCCAAACTCTCCGACAAGATCGA
>CAYYCI010000019.1:0-16810 GCA_964470215.1 uncultured Planctomycetota bacterium | reverse complement strand
GACGACGCCCGCATCCTGATGGACTGCGAGTTGACCTGCACCGTGGCGATGAAGGTGGCGTGTTTCGGCGGCCCGCTCCTCTACGCTCTCGACCGCGACGAGGCTATCTTCCCAGGGCTCGAGTGGCTCGTGGGCAATGAGCACTCATCGAGCAGCCTCGACATCGCGCCCGACCACCCCGACCGCGACCGCTTCGTCCCCCACCCGAACAAGATCACCATCCCAGCAATCGGCATCCACGGCCGCAACGGCACGGTGGGGCTCCTCTGGGACGTGCATCAGAAATGGGACGGCCAGCGCGACAGGCCGGCCGCCATGTTCGACTCGCCCAACACTCGCCACGGCCAGCGTGCCCACCTCGCCGGCCTCTTCGTGCCCTCCGGCCCCGAATTCATCAAGGGGGACCGGCCGAGCCAATGGCGGCCCTACCCCCTCCAACCAGGCCAGAGGCTGAGGGTTCAAGGATGGATCTACGTCAATGGAGAGGCCGCCGACGCGCTGGCCGCAGTGGACGAGTGGATTCGCCTCTTCGGCATCCCGGAGCCGACCCCACTACCACATGGCTCCTACGAGAAGGAAATCCAGTTCTCGATGAGGGCCTACCTCGAGAGCCTCTGGGACCCTGAGGCGAAACAGTGGTGGACGAGCAAGGGCGGTCATCCGCTGATGTCGCGGCTGGCTCGCCCTCGCGGCTACATCGCCGACCTGCTGCTCGGCGCGTTGCTCAGCCCGGACCCCGAGATGCGCCGGAAGTGTCGGGAACGAGCCGATGAGGTTCTCGAGCTGATCGGCGGCTCGCCGCTCGTGGACGCCCAGCGCTTCCACGGAAGGTTCGACCTCGCGGTGGCGGATCCTGCCGCCGCCGCCAATCTCCTGGCCGCCAGAGGCCCAGACAATGCCTGGCACTTCGACGCCGACAGAAAGGACACCGGGGTCTTCAAGGGCAAGGACTACCACGAACTCGGCCCCGACGAGGCGGTGGAGGTGGGCACGTGTGCGCGCAAGGCATACCTGGTCCTCCGCTACGCCCGCGCGGCTGGCGACCCCGAGGCATTTCGCCAACTGAGGCCCACGCTCGAGGTGATGGAGCGCTTCCGAGTGCCGCGCGCCGCGCAGGTCTGGGAGGTGCCAGTTCACACCCCCGACGTGCTGGCGGCCGCGGACGCCGTGGACGCTTTCGTGGAGGCGTATCGCTTCAGCGGGGAGGAGCGGTGGCTGCGCGACGCCGTGACCTGGGCCAGGAGGGGTCTGCCTTTCATCTACCTGTGGGGCGACCCCCAGAGGCCATTCCTCCTCGGGGCGAGCATCCCGGTCTTCGGGGCCACCTGGTATCGCGGCTCGTGGTTCGGGCGACCGGTGCAGTGGAACGGCCTTCGCTACGCCAACGCGCTCCTGAAACTCGCCGAACACGACCAGAGCCGCCCGTGGCGGCGAATCGCCGAACTGATCATCCGCAGCGCGATCCACCAACAAGCGCCGAGCGGAGAGGACGTGGCCCTATGGCCCGACAACATCAGCGCGATCACGGGGCGGAAGTGCCGGTGGGTCTTCGCCCCGCGACAGATAATCCGCAACATCCTCGAACTGACCGGCCGCGACGAAGACCCGACCACCGTCCTCCTCAGGCGGCGCGGCTTCTTGCGGCCGACGAGGCTGCTCGCAATCACGGCGACCGGCCGAATAGAAAAGGCGGTTTGGAGCAAGGACGTGCTCTCCTTTCGGGTCCCCCACATGCCGGGAAAGGGGGCCACCGTCCTCGTCGCAAACATCGAACGCCCCGACAGGGTGGCGATTGACGGTCGCGCGGCACCAGACGTGAACGACCCCGAGAACCGCGACCAGGAGGGCTGGCGCTACGACTCCGCCTACGCCTACCTGGTGATCAGGGTGCCAGCGAGCGCCAAGGGGCGCGTCGAGGTCCGGCCCGCGCGCTACACGGCAAGAGACCGTCTCCCGCGGCTGGCCCGGGAACTCCGCTTCGAGTTCAGGCGCGGGCCGGACGGCTGGCTCGCCGCTCACCACGTCGGCGACCTGGCCGTCCGCGATGGCAAACTGGTCGGGAGAATCACAGGCGGCGACCCCTACCTGGTGCGAGGACACCTCCGGGTCAGGGGCGACGATTGCCCCGTGGTGGTCATTCGCATGCGATGCAGCCATTCGGGCGGTGCGCAGTTCTTCTGGGCTACCAGCGACTCCCCGGACTTCAGCGTGGACAAGTCAATCAGATTCAACGTCGAGGGTGGCGAGGAGCGGGACTACATTCTGGGTCCTGGCGGCCACGAACTCTGGCGCGGCCACACCATCACCGCCATCCGCATAGACCCCCTCTCGGGCGTCTCCCCCGCTACCTTCGAGATCGCTTTCGTCCGGGGCCAGAAGCGGTAGGGCCGCAGGAGGTCGCCGATGGCGGGGAAGCGTAGGAAGCCCATCGAGGACTTCGTCAGACGGGCGGGGTATTTCACCGCAGAGACGCAGGGGACGCGGAGAGCCGGCGTTGCTTTGTGGGGGGCAGGCTGGTAGAGTCGCTCTAGGATCAGCGGTCGAGCCATGAAGAAAAGTGTGTATGTGGAAACATCAATTCTGAGTTACTTGACGGCGCGGCCGAGCCGGGACATCTTGCGAGCCGCGCGACAAGAACTGACTCGCCAGTGGTGGGAGAAACGACGCCAGGATTTCGAGGTCTTCGTCTCGCAGTTGGTACTCGACGAGGCGGCGGAAGGAGATGACGAAGCCGCCCGGAAGCGGCTTGAAGCGCTTGCGGATATCCCATCGCTCGACGTCACGGACGAAGTTGCGTCTCTTGCCGAATCGCTCATAGCCGCCGACGTCCTTCCAAGAACGGCTGCGGGCGACGCTATACACGTAGGTGTAGCGACGGTCCACGCCATGGACTTCCTATTGACGTGGAACTTCCGGCACCTGGCAAACGCTGAGCTAATCGGCCCCATCAGAAGATTCCTGCGCGAGCGTGGCTACGAGCCTCCGCTGGTGTGCACTCCCGAGGAACTGATGGGAGAGCATCAATGGTAGAAGACGAGGTGTTGCGAGAGTTGTGGCGGGTCAAGGACACCAGAGCCAAGCGCTACAACTACGACGTCCGGGCGATGGCCCGCGACCTGCGCGAACGGCAGGCGGAAGGCGGCAGGAAGGTTGTCGCCTTTCAACCCAAGAGGCCAACCAGTGCCGAATAGCGGCAGCCCAGCGGGCCGAAAGGACGCGGGGCTTCGTCGCAGAGACTGGCGCCGCGGGCGAGACCGATAGCAGAGGTGGTCAGCGATGGCGGGCGACGTAGAGGTCGAGGAGGCGGCGGATCATGCGCTGGTAGGGGACACGATTCTTCCTGGCCTTCCGCTTGAAAAACTCCACGCTCGAGCGGCTCAGGCTCAAGGTCACTTTCACCGTCTCCTCTTTCCTGACGAGTTCTTCTGGAGGCGGAAGGAAGTCCTCGATCACCTCCGCCTCGATAGGCTCACTGCGGTAAGCGATTCTCTTGCTCATAGATCCTCTTCCCTTTTCGCCAGTAGCCGGCGCCAATTATGCGAATTGCGTTGCCCCGCAGAGTGAAGCGGACCGTCAATATGCCAGCGCCAACCCTGCCGAAGCGGTCAATCCCGCCCTTGTTGCTGGAGCGGGATTTGGTCCGTGCCTTTGGATTGGATGTCGAGGACCCTCTCGCCATCAACGAGGACCTGGTAGCGGATGCCTTTCCTGGCGCGGATGATGGCCTTGCTGCCGCGAATCTCCACGGGGAAGGGGGCGACCACGCGATGCCTGCCATCGGTGGCGACGGCGAGGTCCGCGACCTCGCCATCGAGGAGCAATCGCAGCGAGATGAGGGCCGCGGGGTTGATGTTCGGGCCTCGCCGTCGCTGGGTGGCCAGGACGAAGGAGTCGGGCAGGGTGCCCGCCAGCGGGCCGTGGGGGTACTGCTGTTGTTCGGCACAGATGAGGATGCCGCGAGCCAACCGCGTCCAGTCGAGGGTTTTGTCGTACGGGGCGAGGAGGCCGAGGGCGTAGGCATAGACGCCTCCACACCACTGGACGGGGAGGCCCATCCAGTTCGGCGCGCGCCAGTTGGTGGCGCCGTAGACAGGGACGGTGGCGTAGAGCATGACGGGGCGGCAGGTCCACTGGTAAACGAACGGGATGCCGCTCAGCGCCCAGCGTCGAGCCTCGGCGAGGTAGTCGGCCCGCCCGGTCAACTGGTAGCCTCGGAGGTAGGCCCAGACGAGGTAGGCGGAGGCGAGGATGTCGGGGGTGTGGAGGCTCAGTTCCCAGGTCTGGGCGCCTCGCGGGGTGCGGAAGCGTTTCATATAGTCGAGGGTTCGCAGGCCGGCGGCCAGCGCGGCCTTGTCGCCCGTGAGCCAGGCGAACTCGAGCAGCGCGGTGGCGGGCCGAGCGCAGTAGCCACTGGCGGTGTCCTCGTAGTGGCCGCGGCGATACTTGCCCTCGTAGCGGAACGAGCCGTCGGGCTTCTGCCCACGCAGGATGGCGATCACCTGTTGCCTTCGCAGCCGGAGCCACTCGCGCGCCCGCCCGGTGACGAAGTAGATGGTGTCGTTGCGGACGTGTGAGCCGCCGGGGACGAGCCTGGGAAGGTCCGGGGCCTTGCCGGTCATCCGCCAGATGACCGAGGCGAAGTCGGCGTAGGGGCGCCTGGGCCATCGCGGCTCGGCGCAGTGGCCCCAGCCGCCCGGTCCCTTCAACGGGCCATCGAAGGCCCGCATGCACAAGCGCCATTGCTCCTGGACGGTTCGCGGTGGTTTCGGCAGGGGCGGCAGGCCTCGCTTCTCGACCGCCCAGAGGATCGCTTCCTCGAGGGGTCGCTTTTCGGCCACGAGGATGCTCGCCTCGATTCTCTTGCCACGGAGGGCCATGCGGTGGTCGGGGGTGCCCTCGAAGAAGTTGGGTGTCGCGTAGACGGGCTGGAGTGACATGTCGTCCCACGTCATCGCAACGGCCGTTTGTAGCCCCGCCTTCCGGCGGTCTTCCGCGGGCGTGCCTCCGGGATTCGGGCCGCCTGAAGGCGGGGCTACCAGCGAAGTCACATAGGCCATCAGGGGCATGGTCACCTTCATCGGGTCGGGGGCGTAGCGGATGTGTTCGGGGGTCTCGATGTCGGCGGTGGAGGATGAGCGCTCCCCCTTGCCCAGGTAATCCAGTCCCGCGAACAGGCCTTGCTCGAGGGCGCCGAGGACGCGGACGACCGGTCCCTCGACCTCCTCGTCGCTGGTGATGGCCACGCGGAGTTCGCCGGCCCTGAGTTCCAGAGCGGCTTCGACGCCCTCGCCACTGAGTCTGATGGCGGAGTCTTCCCGGTCGGTGGCGGTTTTGAATGCCGGGACGCTTTTCCCTCGATGGACAATCGGCGCGATCACTGCGACCAGTCGCCCCCCGAGCCTGACCCTGGCGCCGGAGCCATCGGGGGCGACCTCGAGCGTGAGTTTCCCGGTGTGAAGCCTCAGCCAGTCGGTCTCGACCTCGGGATGATAGATGAAGACGGGTCTTCGGGCTGGCGGGTGGCCTTCGGCCCTGGCCTCGATGACGAGGGTCTCGAAGGGCTTCTCGCCCTCGGCGCGAAGAGCGAAGGTTTTCGACTGGCCGGGAGCGAGCGTGGCCGAGGCGCCGTTGACGGCGACCTCGCACCCTCGCCTGGCGTGGTTCACGACCGTCGCGACGACCTTGCGCCCCTGGACGGCCACCTGGGCTATCTCGATGGGCTGAAGCACCGCTCGAAGGACTTCCACCGCGTCGAGTTGGATCTCGCCAGGCGCGGCGCCGGGGTCGAGGCGCAGGCGGGCCACCGTGGCGTCCGTCTCGAGGGGGACTTCGTAGGAGTGCCAGCGGCCGTCGTGGCGGAGTTCGAACCGGGCGCTGCGCCCTTCGGCGTATCCGCGCGCGCGGTCAGTCGCGTAGAAAATCTGTCCGCCACCGCCGGCGTGGCACCGCATCCTCAATCGGACAACCAGTGGCCCGCGTAGGCTGAAGCTGGGCGACTGAATATAGGGGTCTTTGCCGGTCGAGGCGATCCTGAGGGCGCCATCGCCGGCCTCGAGGGAGCAATCGTGGAGCGCCTCCCAGCCTTCGGCTCCCTTCTCGAAGGTCCACTCGGCGAGTTTCTCCGTGCGGACGAGTTGGCGAGGATACGGATTGATGACCTCGCTGGCCGCGACGCAACAAGCAACGAGCGAGAAGAAAACCAGCGATGACGACGACACTGCTTCCTCCTATTGGTCAACCGGTGGCTTGTTGGCGGCGAGGTTGATGGCGAGGAATCGCTGGACGTCCACGAGAATCTGGGAGTGAGCGGACTCGACGGCGGCGAAGAGGAGCGCGGCACACTGGATGTGGTCGTCGAGGGAGTTCGGCGGCTTCGGCCCGCCCGCGAGCCACTCGAGGAACATCTCCGCGAGCCACGGGTTCATCCAGGCCGGGCGTTCGAGGAGCGGGATGTCCTGGGCCTCGCGCCCGCCCCCCAGGTCGGAGATTGCGCGGAGGCGGCGGCCATCGAGCTCGAGGGTGGCCTTCTGGCATTCGACGCGCCAGTGGTCGTTCCCCCAGGTGTTCAGGCCGGCGGCGTTGGTCATCGAGCCTTCGTAGAAGACCTTGACGCCGTTGAGCATCTCGACGAAGACCAGGGCGGAACTATCGCCCTCGAACTCGCTCCACGGGGCGTTCCACGACCGGCAGAGGACGTAGCGCGCGTTCGAGCCGGCGAGCGCTCGCATGATGTCGAAGTGGTGGACCGTGGCCTCGGTCAGGAGCGGGTCGGGCTTCTGGTAGTAGCGGGAGCCGCGGCCCCACGCGCCGCGTTTGCGGCAGTTCCAGGTGTTCCGGCCCACGATGTAGTGGGCGGGGCCGTAGCGGCCGGAGCGGAGGGCGGCCAGGAGGGTCTGCTTGTCCTGGTCGAAGCGATGGCTGGTGGTGACGGCCATCTTCAGTCCCGCTCGCTCGACCTTGTGGTAGATGCGGCAGGCGGCGGCCATGGTGTCGGCGAGCGGCTTCTCGCAGAGGATGTGGAGACCTCGTGCGACGGCGAGGTCCACGATGGCTTCGTGGTGGTCCGAGGGGACGACGATGACTGCGAAGTCCGCCTCGACCTCCTCGAACGCCTTCTCGGGGTCGGTGTAGCACCGCTCTGGCGGAATGCCGTAGGCTTCGCGGGCGTTGGCGAGGTTTTCCGGATTGATGTCCACCGCAGCGGCTGGCGCGGCCTTGCCGGCGTGGACGAGCGGGGCGAGGACCTCGTGGCACCAGTAGCGGCCGAAGCCGCCGGTGCCGACGTGGATGAATCGGGGCGGTGTGGGCATTGGGCAGTCTCCGCTCAGTTCTTCGTCAAGTTCCATTCATTGCCTCGGTGCCGTTGCGCATGGGCTGGACCGTCACGCTCTCCGGATGTCGCAGAGATGGGGTTTGGCCAAGATCGTATCCCTGCGGCCCGCCGAGATCAAACCTGCGAGGAGGAGCAAGAGGGGCTGGGGAGCGAGCGACCAGGCCTGCGCCTACCTCTGCGGTCATGGGAGCATTGCATCCCTACGCAGGCTCGGCGCAGGCCTGCGGTCGTCGCTCTGAAGGCGGAGGGCTAGTGTTCCTTCTACGAGAATGCTACGCGCGCCAACGCCCGTTGTCAAGGACGGGACAGAAGGAAAGCAAGTGTATGGACCGAGACACCGGCGCGCGGAAACGAGCGGCCGCCAGCGACCACAGTCCGACGACAAACCCAAGCCGGTGAGCGCCCCCGTGAGCGCGGTAGGGGCCCCATGGGGAGCCTCGCAACCTGCCGCGCTCCGGACGCCGCTACCGGTGCGCGCGGCAACCGCACTCGCCGCCTGCCATCGAACTGGCGGAGTCCGTGCGGGGTCAGTGGCGCATGGCCTCTGCGGCCTGGACCATCAGGCCTGCGAGGATTGGGAAGGGCACTGTGACCAGGCGCTTCGCCACTGTCAGCTGTGGACCCAGGACCGCGAACTCGAAGGCCAGGCCGTTCAGGCCCCACATCGTCCACGCCACCACGTAGGCGACCACGCAGGCCATGTCCGCGCCTGCCCGGAACAAGGCGACTGCGATGGGCAACGACACATACGGCCCACCCGGCGTCAGTGCCCCCGCGAGGGACCCGACCAGGATGGCCTTCAAGCCCGCCTTCCGGCCCAGCCAATTCATCACCAGGTCCTTGGGCAGGAGGGTCTGGAGGTAGCCGGCGATGACGAAGGCGGCAATAAGCATGGGGCCCATGCGCACGAGCATCAGGCCGGTGGTTCGCATGCCGCGGGCCGCCAGGTCGTGTTGCCGCAGGTAGGCGAAACCCGCGAGGCCAATAGCGAGAACCCACAGGACGATGGTCGTGACTCTCATGGTTATCCTGCTCCCAAATCTCAGTCGGGGTTGTGGCCGTGCTTGGCGATTGCAGTCTCGATCCTCGCGCGAAGTTCCTCGGCCGATGTGGCGGCTGGGGGCGAGGACACCAAAAGGAGTTTCGCCGGCTCCGGTCCCGGATTCCTCAGGCCCACAGCTTGGCCTGCGCGCAGAACCACTGCCGTGTCGGCCGTGAGGACCACGCTCCTACCTCCCTCGAGAGCCAATTCCACACTTCCTCCAAGACAATAGGCCAGCCCCTCGCGCGGGTGGCTGTGAGGCGGGACCGCCAGGCCAGAGGGCACCTCGAGATGGATCGCCGATAAGTGCTCACCGAAGAGGAGAGGACGCATGGCGCCCTCGGGCGTAACGACCGGAGCGACGTCGCTCACTCTCGCCACATCCATCGCTTTCTCCTTCTTTCATGGGGTCAGTGGCGCTTTGTCGCGAATACCAAGGAGGAAGGCTTGGCCTCGGAGGATATGTCCACCACTTCCACCGGACCGAAACCGCAGCGTTCGAGGAGCGCGGCATACTCGTCGTTGTCATAGACACGGAGGCCGTGTCCTGTGAGGGCCAGGCGGAATTCCCAGAGGACCGTGGTCCTGGGACCGGTGCGGTCGGGGGCCATGGCCCAATGTTTGGTGATGAAGGCGCCCCCCGGGTTCAGTGCGGCCCTGATCTTGCCGAGGAGCGGCTCGAGTTGGTCAGGGGGGCGATAGAGCGCGTCGGAGGCGAAGACGATGTCATAGCCGGAGCCAATTTCGTCGGTGAGGAAATTCCCTTTTCGTAGCGTAACGCGATCACCCGCCTGGAAGCGCGAGACGAACTGGCGCGCGACCTCCACCACTGGCGGGAGGTCGAAGAAGGTGATCTGTAGTCGCCGGTTGGCTTTTGCGAAAGCGATGGCATAAAGGCCGTGTCCACCCCCGAGATCGAGGAGGGAGCGCGCCCGTTGGAACTCGCTGCGGTCGGCCATCACCTGGAGCGTGCGCTGGAGTCCGCCGCGGAGCGCCCCCTCGGCCATGGCGAGGGTGAACGATGCGTCGAAGACCCCCTCGACCCTTCCGCCGCTGCCCGTCATGGTGCCCTTCAGGCGCTCGCCCACCGTGTTCCAGAGGGGCTCACTCTTGCGGATGAGAGCGATGAGGTTTGGTATGGCGAACGGGCTTTCGGGGTCCAGGTAGGTGGCGGCAAGACCGCTGTTGACATACGCTTCCCGCTCCTTGCGGACGAGGCCAATGGCGGCGAGGCAATTGAGCATCCTTTCGGTGAGCGCAGGGTCGGTGGAGAGTTGGGCGCCAAGGTCCCGTGCTTTGGTCGGCTGCCGGAGAGCGGCGAAGACCCCCAGGTCGAAGGCCGCGGTCAGCAGGCGATACTGCTCGTAGCCGCGCAGGATTGAGAAGAGGCCCTCGCAATCCACTGGTGGTGGGGTGAAAAGCGCCGTTTCCTCTTGCATCTCGCTGGTGCTCCTTTGGGGGTTCAGAATTCGACGGTGATTGCGCCCGTGACGACGCGCCCTGGGGAGATCAGTTTCCCCCAGGGCCCGGCGTAAGGCTCATACTCGATGTCGAAGAGATTCTGGACATCGAGGGCGAGGGTCGTGGCCCTGGTGACCTTCTTCGCGAGGTGGAGGTCCACGGTGAGGTAGTCGAAGAGTTGGCCCTGGCGGGTGTTGTCCTCGTCGGAGTAGCGCTTGCCGACATAGGTGAACTGGATGTTGAAGTCGAAGAGGTCCGGGCGACTGAAGGCCAGTCCCAGGCGGGCCATGTGGCGCGGGGTGTAGGGCAGGTCCTTGCCTTCGATGTCGGGCCGGTTCTCGGCCTTGTCCACCTCGGAGCGGGTGTAGGTATAACTGAGGAAGCCGGACCATGCGTCGCTGAGGCGGTAGCGCAGTTCGCTCTCTACGCCGTCAATGTTCACCTCGCTCAGGTTCTGGTACTGGTAGATGGCTGAGGGCCCCATCTGGCCGACCTGGATGCGGCCGATGTAGTCCTTCGCGTCGCTGTGGTAGGCAGTGACCCTGCCGAGCAGACGCGGGGTGAAGTAGTGGTCGAGGCCGAGTTCGTAGGAGATGAGGGTTTCGGGCTCGAGGTCGGGGTTGCTGCGGTAGAGGTTCGGGCCACGGGTGATCGAGGTGTAGAGGTCGTAGAGGGTGGGTGCGCGGAAGCCGCGCGCGACCGAAGCGCGGGCGGTGGTCGTCTCGCTCAGGTGATAGACGAGGCCGAGCTTAGGGTTGAGCTCTCGCCAACTCTTGCTGCCGTAGTCGTTGGCGAAGGCGGCCGGCGGGCCAGGGGGATTGGTGTCGAATGCCTCGCCGTCGAAACTCCTCACCCAGTCCATCCGCCCGCCGAGGGTCACGGCGAGGGTCTCGCCGAACAGGCGGAGTTCGTTCTCGGCGAAGAGGGAGAAGTGGGTCTGCTTGCCCTCGGAGCCGGCCTGGCGTGGCGGGCCGAGGAAGAAGTCAGGCTCCCAGCGGACCTTCCCGAGGGCGAAGTCCGCGCCAACCGTCAAAGTGTCCCAATCGCACACGTCAATGTTCGACTGGAGGATGGCCCCCCACTTCTGGAACGGGATGTGTTCCTGGGATGCCTCGGAGGCGTAGTTGTTCTGGGGCGAGTCCATGTGGGCGTCCCAGCGCTCGTGGGCGAAGTAGAGCGTGCCCTCGAGGTCGTAGCCCGCCAGGTCGCGGCGACACTTCAGGTAGCCATCCTTCGAGTCGTAGTCGAGCCAGAAGTATTCCCTGCCGTGTCCTCTCCTGGCCAGATGGTCGCCGAGGCCGAGGGTCACGAGGGTGTTTTCGTCCGGCGCCCAGGTGAACCTGCCCATCAGGTTGTGTTCGCGCCGAAAGCGGCGGATGTTGTAATCCTGCGGTTCGCGCTCGGCCACATAGCCGTGTGTGCGGTAGTACTCGCCGCTGAGGTAGTAGGTGAAGGAGTCGCCTCTGCCGCTGTGGGTCACGCGGGTGGTCCAGGTGTCCCAACTACCGTAGGTGGATTTCAGGACCGTGTGGCTCGGTTGCGTCGGCTTTCGGGTGATGATGTTGATGACGCCGCCGAGGGCATTGGAGCCGTAGAGGCTGGAGGCAGGGCCTCGGACTATCTCGATCCGCTCGATGTTGTCCTTCGGAATCTTGCTCCATTCCGCCCAGCCGTTGTTCATGTTGTTGATCGGGATGCCGTCCACCAGAATGAGCGTCCTGGCTTGCTCGGGGCCGACGCCGCGCAGCGAAACGGTCCGGCGCGGGGGAGTGTCGAGCCCGTGGTGGCTCTCGATGGTCACACCGGGGACGTTCCGCAGGATGTCGTCCACTTTCTCCGCTGGCGACGCTTCGATCTCCTCTCTCCCTATCACCGTCACCGACGCAGGCGCCTCCTCGACTGGAATCTCGCGCCTGGTGGCGGTCACGACCACCTCGCCGAGTTTGATCGCCTTCTTCTTCCCTTGGTCGTCCGTGGCCTCGCCGCCAAGGACGAGACCGCCCGCTGTGGCTAGCACCAGGATGCCAACCACCAGCCCCTCCGTGCCCTTCAATGCCATCTGCAAACTCCTCCATGGCAACGCCGCGGCGAGATTGACACTTCTCCCACCGCGGCGCTAGCATGGAGGCGCCGGGTGGGAAGACCACCCGCGGGGGAGAGCGGCCCTTGCCAACGCCCTACGGCTCGCCGCTCTCCCTACTCACTTTTCGCACGCTCAGTCGTTCCGACCCTTTCGCTCCTTTCGGGGAGAAGCGTCCGGCAGCGCCTCCAGGCGGAACGCCACGGGGACGACCACTCGGAGTTCGTGAGTCCCAAGGTCGCCCGGCAACGGCTCAAAGGGACTGGCCCGCTCCACTATCCGCTTCGCCGCGCGGTCGAGCACCGCCGAGCCGCTCGAGCGCGCGAGAGCCACGCCGCCCAGGTGGCCGTCGGCCCTGATGACGAACTCCACCTCGGCAGTCCCTCCGACGCCCCGGGACCGCGCCTGGCGTGGGAAGTATTTCGCACGCTGGAGCCGCCGCAACACCTCTGCCAGGTAACGCGCCCTCGGGTCGGGTGTGGAGCAACACTGCTGCGACCTCGAGCCTGGGCGCGCCCGGCGCGGTGGCCGATACTCCTGCGCCGCGGCCTGAAACGCCTCCTCACGCAACACCGCGGTCAGATCAGGCGCGAGGGGCTTCTTCACCCTCGCCACCCCCTCGAGCTCGGGCAAGGCCATTCGGTAGTCGCGCGAGTCGTCTCGCGGCAGGTCCGGCTGCGGGGGAAGCCTCAACATGGCCGCGCCAGCGATCGCCCGCCCACGGGGTTCGACCGCCCGCGGCCACGGCCTGGCCAAGCCGACCGGCGCTGGTTCGGTGCCTGGCACCTCCACGAGATGCGGTCTCAACGGCAATAGCGGTTTGTCCATCGCCAGCCGCCTGGGCCGCGGCGCCGGTGGCTCGGGGGATGGCAACTCGACCACCCCTACAATCGAAATCCGCTCCCGCTCGCCCCCCTGCCCTGCCACCCGGAGGAAGCGCGGTGGCAACAACCACACCCCAGCCAGATGGGCCACGAGCGAGACAGCCAGTGCCGGTCGAAACGCATCCGTCATTCCGTCCGGCCCTCCTCGCTCGACACCTCGGCGCGCTTCCTGGCGGCAATCGCCACACGGACCACCCCAGCCCGTCGCGCGGCATCGAGGACATCGGTGACCCGGGAGAAGACCACCTGGCGGTCGGCCACGATCAGCGCGCGGTCGCTCCTTTTCCGCTCCTTGCGCAGCGCGGCCTCCAGGTCGGTCAGCGCCACGGCTCGCCCGCCCAGGGAGATGGTCCCGTCACTCTCGACCACCACCACCGTCCCCTCCTTGTGGATGGCCGAGGAAGTGGCCATCGCCGGGAGGCGGATTCTCACGGCTTCGCGCTGCGAGAAAGTCGAAGTGAGCAGGAAGAAAATGAGCAACAGGAACACGCAGTCCACCAGCGGCGCGATGCTGATCGTCGGCGCCGGGCGTTGCGGGCGGGCCACCGTGATCATGCCCGCCCTCCCTTGCGCAGCGTCACCAGCCGCTCAGCGCTATCGCGGATCAGCGAGGCATAGCGGGCCACCCGCGCCTCGAACCAGTGGTACATGAACACACAGGGGATGGCCACGGCCAGGCCGAACGCCGTGGTGAGGAGCGCCTCCCAGATGCCGCCGGCCAGGGCCGAGGCGTTGACCGCCCCGCCCAATTCCTCGATTCGCATGAAGGTTCTGATCATGCCTAAAACAGTCCCCAGGAGCCCGAGCAGCGGCGTGGTCTGGGCGATGATCGAGAGGCCCCGCAGGCGCTTGTCCAGCGCCTCCACCACACGGTTCCCCGTGTAGTTCGCCGCATCGGCCATTCGCTCGTGGCCGGCGGCCCACTCGCCCAGACAACTCCGCAAGACCTCGCGAACCGGTCCCCTCGACCGCTCACAGACCCTCAGCGCTCCCTCGACCGACCCGGACCTCAAGGCCTCCTCCACCGCCTCGATCAGAGCACCGTCGTCGTTGACAGCGCGCAGGAAGACCACCGCTCGCTCGATGACGATCGCCAGAGCCACGATCGAGCAGCCGAGAATCGAATACATCACCCAGCCGCCCTTGGCGAGCAGCTCGACCATAGCAGACCTCGATGGGTCACAACGGTCAGCAGCGCGGTAGCACGAACAGGCAAATCGTAACACATCGGGCCGCCCGCGTCAAGCGCCGCGGCTCGCAACTCTGATTCCCCTCGACCACACCGACCCGGCGCTGCCGCGCCTCCCACCCTCGGGCGGCAGAGGGTTGCGTGTCGGTGCGCGGCGGCGCTATAATGCCGCGGGCGGATGAGGCAATGCCTAGACAGGTCCTGGTGTGTCCGAAGTGCAAACTCAAACTCACGGCGCCAGAGGGCGCAGAGCGCTTCCGGTGTCCACGGTGCAAGACCGTCCTCGCCGCCCCGCGCTCCCAGGGGCTGAAAGCCCCCCCTGAGGGGCCATCCCGACTGCCCGAAAAATCTCTTGAACCACCCCCCGACGGGCCGAAGATAGGCGAACAACTCGGCGGCTACACGGTCACCCGCTTCATCGGCCAGGGCGGGATGGGCGCCGTTTACGAGGCCATACAAGAGGGCCTCAAGCGCAAGGTCGCGCTCAAGGTCCTCCCCCCGTCCGCGGCCAACGACCCCGCTTTCCTCGCCAGCTTCAAGCGCGAGGCACAGGCCGTCGCCAAACTCAGCCACCCCAACATCATCCAGGTTTTCGACATCCTCGAGGAACGCGGTTACCACTTCTTCGCTATGGAGTATGTCGAAGGGGACAGCCTGGCGGCGCGACTAGACCGGGAAGGCCGTCTCTCGCTCGCCGACGCTCTCCAGATGACCATCAAGATCGCCAACGCCCTCGACTACGCCTACGAGCGCATGCTCGTCCACCGCGACATCAAGCCCTCGAACATCCTCCTGACCGAGCGCGGTGAGGTGAAGGTGGCCGACCTCGGCCTCGCCCGAAGCCTCGAGGAGACCGCCGTCGGCCTCGCGCGCGGAACCCACGGCGGACCCCTCTACATGGCTCCCGAAATGGCACGCAACCCCCAACTTGCCGACTGCCGCTCCGACATCTACGCCCTCGGCGGCGTCCTCTTCCATATGCTCACGGGGCGGCCGCCTTTCCCAGGACCGAGCGTCGCGGACCTCCTGCGACAACACGCCCGCTCCCCATTTCCGTCCGCCAGAGAAACCGTTCCCGAAATCCCCGAATCGGTGGACGACCTCCTCAGGATGATGTGTGCCAAGGACCCCGAGCGGCGGCCCCAGTCCTACTCCGAACTCCTGAAGTCCCTGACGACCATCCTCGCCAGCACCACGGTCCAACACCCGAGCGCAGCCGCTCGCCGCGCTGCCAGGCTCGCAAGATCGCGGAGGCAACTCAACAAGACCGCCATCCTCGGGGCCGCCGCGGCGGTTGTGCTTGCGGTCGTGGTTGCCGCGCTTCTGGTCATGCTCCCCCGCCTCCGCCCACGGGCCCGAGCACCCGCTGAACCGAAACTTTCGACGCTGAGACCGACCGTCCCGGAGGCCGCTCCGCCGGAGCCGACCACCCAGGTCCCCACGGCGCCGACAAAGCCCGCCACCCCGACAGCCCCGGCCGTGCCGCCCCCCGAGGTCCCAGAGCCCCCAACCCCGAAGGAACCCACCGAGGAAAAACCCAAGCCGCCCCCGGAAGAACCCCCCGCCCCGCCCCCGGAGCCGCCGAAAGAAGACTGGCCCACGCGGTTCGAGAAGGCGAAAGCCAGAGTCGGCGAGTTGCTCGCCAGGGCCGAGTTCGCCAGGGCGGCCGCCGCCCTCGACGAACTGATCGCCGACGACATGCCCCTCGAGCGCAAGGCGGCGGTCGAGGCCGAACGCGCCGCCATCGAGCGCCAGGCCGCCGCTGCCTACGCCCCTCTGGCCAGGCGACTCGGACAACTCGTCACGCGCGGCGAAGTCGCCGCGGCCCGCAACCTCCTCGAACAAGCCGTCGAACGGTTCGGCCCGCTCAAGCCAGGGAGCCTCGCCCAGCAAGCCCTCGAACGCCTCGAGGCCTACGAGAAGAGGCTGAACGAATTCCGGGCCGCCGCCGCAAGGCTCAAGACCCAGGCACAAGCCGCCAGGCAGCGAGCCGCCGCCCTCGAGGCCTTCGCCTCCGCTGTCCAACGACTCGCCGCACTCCTGAAAGAATGGAAACTCGACGAAGCAGCCGCTATCGCCAGCCGAAAAGTCGGCAACGACGAACTCGACGCCGCCACGGCAACAATCGCAAAGTCAATCGTGGCACTCAAGGCCCTGCGAACGAAACTCGCCGCATATATCAGGACCGCCAGCCCGCGTCTCCAGAAAGCCTTCCTGCGAATCCCAGGGTTCAACGGCCAACTGGTCGCCGCAGACGACAACGCCATAACCATCCACCTTCTCATTGGCGGCCAGAAAAGGACCGAGAAACTCCCCTGGAGCAAACTCCGCGACGTCTCGGTCGAGCGTCTCGCCCGCCAGGCCAAGACGACCGCACCCGCCGACCAACTCGGACTGACCCTCTGGTACTGGATACTCGGAAACATCGAGAAAGCCAAGGCGGCCCAGGCCCGCGCCGAAGCACAACCCCTCGCTGCACTCGACGACCCAGCCGCCTCGCTCCAGGCCGCACGAGCCGAGGCCGAGGCGGCACAGACCATGGCCCGCGCCCTCGAGAACCTCTGCGAGGGCAACCGCCAGGCCGCAACCGCTGACCTTGCGACCCTCCGCGAAAAATTCGCCTCGACGGACCTCTGCCTCGCAAACGAAGAACTCCTCGCCCGCGTCGCCGACTTCCAGCCCTTCTACCCACCAGGCACCACACCCCCAAAACCACCCACCCCCAAAACCCAACCCCCAAAACCAGGAACCCCGGAAACCCCGACCTCAAAACCAGGAACCGAAAAACCCACCCCCAGGAAGCCCAAACCCAGGCCCCCGC
>CAYYCI010000018.1:0-16869 GCA_964470215.1 uncultured Planctomycetota bacterium | reverse complement strand
CGGTCGGGCGACCGTTGTCCCGGAGCGCGGGGTCGGTGGCCTATGGGCGTTGTGCACGTCTCCCTCCTGTGGCATCACCATCAGCCCTATTACCGCGAGGGCCCGAACGGTCGTTATGCGATGCCGTGGGTGCGCCTGCACGGGATAAAAGACTACTACGGGATGGCGTGGCTGGCGGAGCAGCATCGCGACGTCCACATGACGTTCAACATGGTGCCGAGCCTTCTTGTGCAACTCCAGGACTATGCGAACGGTGAGGCGGATGAGGAGCGGCTGCGCCTTTCGGCGAAGCCGGCGGCGGACCTGACCGAGGACGAGATTCATTTCGTCCTCAACGAGTTTTTCTCTGCCCACTGGGAGACGATGATCCGTCCCTTCCCGCGCTACCAGGAGTTGGTGCTGAAGCGTCGGTTCGACCGGAGGACCTCGAGGCAGGTCTTCCGGGAGTTCGACACACAGGACCTGCGCGACTTGCAGGTCTGGGCGAATCTGGCGTGGTTTTTCCCGCAGTTGTTGTGGGACGACGAGGTTTTGCGGGAGTTGGTGGCGAAGGGCCGGGGCTACAGCGAGGACGACAAGGTGGCGTTGCTGGCGAAGCAGCGGGAGGTTCTCGGGCGGGTGATCCCGATGTATCGGGGTCTCCAGGACGGGGGTTCGGTGGAGTTGAGCGTCTCGCCGTTCTACCATCCGATCCTGCCGCTGCTTTGCAACATGGAGCGTGCGCGTGAGGGGATACCGGGTCTTCCGATGCCTCGGACGGTGGTGAACATGACCGAGGACGCGCGTGCCCAGGTCGCTCGTGCGGTGGAGGCCTACTGGGTGTTTTTCGGTCGCGCGCCGCGCGGGATGTGGCCGTCGGAGGGGTCGGTCAGTCCGGAGGTGCCGCCGATAGTGGCTGAGGCGGGGATTCGCTGGATCGCGACCGACGAGGGGATTCTGGGAAGGTCGCTGGACATGTTCTTCCACCGCGACGGCTACGGGCTGCCCGAGGAATGGGAGAAGCTCTACCAGCCTTACCGGGTGCCCCAGGGGGGCGCGGACTTCGCGATCCTTTTCCGCGACCACTATCTGTCGGACCTGATCGGTTTCCAGTACTACAACCAGCCAGCGGAGGCGGCGGCGGCCGATTTCGTGGGCGGCTGGAGGCGATCGGGGCGCGGGCGGGGGGGAAGGATGTCTTCGTGGCGATCATCCTCGACGGGGAGAACGCCTGGGAGTATTATCCCGACAGCGGCATCCACTTCCTCCACGCGCTCTACAATCGTCTGGCCTCGACGCCTGGGGTTCGGCCTGTGACGGTTTCGGAGTACCTGGAGGCTCATCCGCCGCGCGCGACCCTGCCGCGTCTTTTCTCGGGTTCGTGGATAAACGCGGACTTCGGGGTCTGGATCGGTCACGAGGAGGACCGGCGTGGGTGGGAACTTCTTGCCCAGACGCGGCAATTCCTGGTCTCGCGGACCCGCGGGCGCACTGCGAACGAGGAGATTTCGCAGGCGTGGGAGGAGCTCTACATAGCCGAGGGGAGCGACTGGTTCTGGTGGTATGGGGACGATCGGTCGTGTTTGCAGGACGCGGAGTTCGATCGCCTGTTTCGCCAACACCTCAAGAACGTTTACGCCTTGCTGGGCGAGACGCCGCCGGATGTCCTGGACGAGCCGATAGCCCGGGTGGCGGCTCGGGTGCCCTACACGACCCCGACGGCGTTCATCGAACTGGAGGTTGACGGCTACACGACGAACTTCTTCGAGTGGACCGCGGCGGGTGTTTACAAGCGGGAGCTGGACGGGGGTGTGATGGAGAAGGAGACCCCGGACTACATCCGCCATGTTTACTTCGGGTTCAACGAGCGGGAGCTCTACTTGCGGGTGGACTCTGGGGAGACGTTCGTCGAGCAGATGCCTCCGGCTGGCCGGCTTTGTTTCAGTTTCACGGAGCCGCGCCAGATGGAATTGGAGGTGAGCGATCTGCGCTCGGAGCAGCCGGTGGTGAGGTTGGGAGGGCGGGTGAGCCGTGGCGCGCGGGCCGCCGCGGGTGAGATTCTCGAGGTGGCCTGTCCTTTCCAGGAACTGGGTTTCCGCCCGCGCGAGACCGCCCGCTTCCACGTCAGATTGGTCAACGGGGAGAGACAGGTGGAGCGGGCGCCGCGGGTCGGCCACATAGCGTTCGAGGTTCCCAGTAGGGACTTCGAGCGCGAGATGTGGCACGTGTGAATGACGGGCCCGAGGTGTGTTGAAGAGGAGGAGGGACGAGAGGTCCGGCCGACAAGGAGAGACAGATGCCGGAACTGCGGAAGGACCCGATCATCGGGCGCTGGGTGATCATCGCGACGGAGCGAGCGAAGCGACCAACCGATTTCAAGACCGAGCCCCGGGAGCCCTCTGGCAGTTTCTGCCCGTTCTGTGAGGGCAACGAGGACAAGACCCCTCCTGAAATCCTGGCCTACCGCGAGCCTGGGAGCGAGGGGAACAAGCCTGGGTGGCGTCTGCGGGTGGTGCCGAACAAGTTTCCCGCCCTCCAGATCGAGGGCGACCTCGACAAGCGCGGCGTCGGCCTCTACGACCGCATGAACGGGGTGGGCGCACACGAGGTGATCATCGAGACCCCCGAACACCACCTGACGATAACCGAGCTGGAGACGGCCCAGATCGCCGACATCCTGTGGGCTTACCGCGACCGGCTGAGCGATCTGAAGCGCGACACGCGGTTCAACTTCGGCATGGTCTTCAAGAATGTCGGGAAGGTGGCCGGAGCGTCGCTCGAACACACCCACTCCCAGATAATCGTCCTGCCCACGGCCCCTCGGACGGTCGTGGACGAGATGCGCGGGGGGAAGACCTACTACGACTACCGAGGCCGTTGCATCTTCTGCGACATCGTGCGGCAGGAGATCGAGAGCGGGGACCGGATGGTGCTCGACGGCGAGCGGTTCATCGCCTACGAGCCCTACGCGGCCCGATTCCCGTTCGAGACCTGGATTCTGCCGAAGTTCCACGCCTCGCACTACGAGTACATAGACCGCCCTGCGGCCGAGGAGCTGGCCTACTGCCTGAAGACCACCCTGTTGAAGATCGAAAAATCGCTGAACATGCCCGCCTACAACTACATCATCCACACCACCCCCTTCGACCACGACCACGCCGAGCACTACCATTGGCACATCGAGATCATTCCTCGGCTCACGAAGGTGGCAGGCTTCGAGTGGGGGACTGGTTTCTACATCAACCCGGTGCCGCCGGAGACAGCGGCGGAGTTCTTGCGTAACATGCGGGTTGGCTGACGTCCGGGAGGTGAGCAACGAGGATCGTGGACCCCAGGTCGGGGCGGGGCCCGGCCGGAATCCGGGAAGGGAGGCAGGCGAGAGGAAGGACCAGATGCGCGTGCTCTTCGTGACCGCCGAGGCAGTGCCGTTTGCAAAAACGGGAGGACTGGCCGACGTGGCCGGGGCTCTGCCCCGGGCCCTGCGGGACCTGGGCCACGACGTGGCGCTCTTCCTGCCGTTCTATCGCCGAGCGCGCGAGAAGTGCGGCCAGGACGTAACCTCCACAGGCATCGAACTGACCATCGAACTCGACCACCAGACCATCAAGCCAAGAGTCCTGGCCACCACGTTGCCGGATAGCGACGTGAAGGTCTATCTCCTCGACCATCCGCCCTTCTACGACCGCGAGCAACTCTACGGCACTCCCGAGGGCGACTACCCCGACAACGCGGCTCGTTTCATCCTGTTCTCGAAGGCCGCAGTGGCGCTGCCGAAGGCCCTCGGGTGGCAACCAACGATCTACCACTGCAACGATTGGCAGAGCGCCCTGGTGGCGGTTTACCTGCGGCTGGCCGGCGCGACGGACACGTTCTATCACCCCTCGCGCGCGGTGCTGACTATCCACAACCTGGCCTACCAGGGGCTTTTCCCTGCCGAGACATTCGCGCTGACCGGCCTGGACAGTTCGCTCTTCAGTCCCGAGGGACTGGAGTTCTACGGGAAGATGAACCTTCTAAAGGGCGGGATAATCTTCGCGCGGGTGATCAACACGGTCTCGCCGCGTTACGCCCAGGAAATCCAGACCGCCGAGTTCGGCTGCGGCCTCGAGGGGGTGCTGGCCTCGCGAGCCGACTCCCTCTTCGGCATCATCAACGGCATTGACTACTCGGTGTGGGACCCCGCCACCGACCCACTCATCCCGGCCAACTACTCGGCCGAGGACCTCTCCGGCAAGGCGGTGTGCAAGGCGAAGCTCCAGGAGCGCTCCGGGCTGCCCGGGCGCCCCGACTTGCCCTTGCTCGGGATGATTTCCAGGCTCGACGCCCAGAAGGGCCTCGGCCTCCTGGCCGAGGTGCTCGATGACCTGGCACAACTCGACATCCAGTTCGTCCTCCTGGGAACGGGCAAACAGGAGTTCCACGACCTGTTCACCGAGATCGGCAAGCGCCACCCCGAGAAACTGAGCATCAACATCATGTTCAACAACGAACTCGCCCACCAGATCGAGGCGGGGTGCGACATGTATCTGATGCCCTCGCGCTACGAGCCCTGTGGCCTGAACCAACTCTATAGCCTCAAGTACGGCACGGTGCCGATAGTGCGAAAGACGGGGGGCCTGGCCGACACGATAGTCAACGCCACGCCCACCGCGCTCGCCAAGGGCACTGCGAACGGGTTGAGTTTCGCCAGTTACTCGGCCAAGGCGCTCTACAACACCGTGCGCCGCGCCCTGCGCCTCTACTCCGACCCCAGGGCCTGGCGGCGACTAATGCTCACCGGCATGCGACAGGACTGGTCCTGGAAGAAGAGCGCCACCGAGTACGTCAGACTCTACGAGAGGGCCTTCGCCTGAGCGGGGACTTCAAAACCTCGCGCGAGCGTGTAAAATAGTAGGGGCCGCACCACGAGGCCCGCTGGAACACAGGCGACGATGGCTACCACCCGCGAGTGGCTCAGTGGCATCTACGAAATCTCCCGGGTGATCAACACCACCCTCGAGCTCGGGGACATACTCCGGGTGATCGAGCGCGAGACTCACCGGGTGGTCGAGTTCGACCGCCTGGTGGTGGCCGTCCTCGAGGAGGGGGGCCAGCGCTTGCGGCTCTACACCCCGGAGAGAACTCCCGGCGAGGCCGACAACTCGCCGCCCGACCCCGACTACAAGCCTGCCGCCAGCGTGGGCCTCGACGAACACCCCCTCGGGGAAATCGTCCGCACGCGCCAACCTCTCATCGTCGGCGACATCCGCCACGACGAGCGCTTCGGCGACCAGGACCCCCTGGGGCAGGAGGCCATCTCGTGCGCTCTCCTGCCGCTCGTCTCGGGGGACCGCGCGCTCGGCGCTCTGGCCTTCAGTCGCGCCAGGCCACAGGCCTTCACCGACACCGAGGTCGAGATGCTCCTGAGCGTGGCCGAGCAGACGGCCCTGGCGGTCGAACACGCCCATCTCTACGCCGCCGAGAAAAAGCGCAGCAACCACCTGGCCGTCATCAACGAGGTGGCCAAGCGGGCACTGGCCACGTTCGACCTCGGCACCCTCATCTCCCAGACCGCCGCCCTCATCCAGCAACACTTCGCCTACTACGACGTTTCGATCTTCATGGTGGACCACGACAACGACGAGGTCGTCCTCAAGGCCCAGGCCGGAGCATACAACGACAGGTCGGCCATCGGCTACCGCCAACCCCTCGGGGTCGGCATGGTCGGATGGGCCGCCAAGACAGGAAAAACCCTCCTGGCCAACGACGTCACCCGCGACCCACACTACATCGTGGCCTTCGAGGGCGAGAAAGCCTCGCGCTCGGAACTCTGTGTCCCGATCAAGATCGGTGGCGAGGTCGTCGGCGTCATCAACGTCGAGTGCACAGAGGTCGGCGCGTTCGACCAGATCGATGTCACCGCCCTCGAGACACTCAGCGACCAAGTCGCACAGGCCATCGAAAACGCCCGTCTCTACGACGAGATGCGATACCTCAAGGAGCTCGACGAGAGCATCCTCGCCTCGATCCCATCCTCGATCCTCGTCCTCGACCGCAACCTGACCGTCGTGTCGGTCAACGAGATGTGTTGCCGGGTCCTCGAGCGGGCGCGCGAGGAGATAATCGGCGGGCCGCTCGGGAAGTTCCTACAGTTCGAGCCCCTGGACGGCGCGGCCCTCCGCCGCGCAATCGAACACGTCATAGACTCCGACCAGCGCGCCTCCTTCAGTGCCATCAGCGTGCGCCTGCCCAACGGCCGCGAACGCATCGCCGACGTCTACCTCAGCCCCGTGGCCCGCAGGACCCAACGCCGGGCGCTCGTCTATGTCAACGACATCACCGACCGCCGCCGCGCCGAGGAAGAACTCCTGCGCGAGAAGCAAAAACTCGACGACATCGTTTCGGCCATGGGGGCCGGCCTCCTGCTCCTGGACCGCGACGCGAACATCGTCTGGAGCAACCGTGCGATGGACACCTGGTTCGGCGGCGGCCACAGCCTCGTGGGCAAGAAGTGCTACGCCGCCTGCCGGGGCCTCAACCAGCGTTGCCCCGAATGCGTTGCCCCGTTGGTCTTCCAGACCGGACAGGCCCAGACCTACACCCAGGTGGCCATGGTCGAGCACCAGGCCCGCCACTTCGAGAACATCCTCGCGCCCATCCGCGACGAGAGCGGCACCCCCGTCCAGGTCATCCGCCTGACCTTCGACGTCACCGACCACGCCACCGCCGTCGAGCGCCTCGCCCTCCTCCACAAACTCAGCGAGGCAATGGAGGGGATGCTCGAGCTCGACCGCCTCCTTCACCTCATCCTCACGTGCGTCACCGCGGGGCCAGGCCTCGGCTTCAACCGCGCGATCCTGCTCATGGTCAGCGAGGACGGCTCGACCCTCGAGGGGCGCCTGGGCGTCGGGCCCAGCTCCCACGAGGAAGCCGCCAGAATCTGGAGCGAACTCTCCCAACGCGCCCAGACCCTCGACGACCTCCTCGCCCTCTTCGACAAGCCACACACCCCCGACGACAGTTCAATGCAGTACGTCGCACAGCAAATCCGAATCCCAATGACCGCCACCGACCAGGCCCCGGTCCGCGCCGTCGTCGAGAAGCGGCCCATCGTCATCCACGACGCCGCAAGCGACCCCAGCGTCCCCCCGGAACTGCGCGCCCTCCTGTGCGCCGACCATTTCGTCTGCGTCCCGCTGATCGCGCGCGACGTCGCCCTCGGGGCCATCATCGCCGACAACCTCTTCACCGGCCGCCGCATCGAGCCGACCGACGTCGAGATGCTCAAGACCTTCGCCTCCCACGCCGGCCTGGTAATCTCCTCGGCAAGAGCCTACACCCGCCTCGAGGAAAAACTCAACGAACTCGAGGAGACCCAGGACCGCCTCGTCCGCTCCGAGCGACTGGCCACCGTCGGGCGCCTCGCCGCCCACGTCGCTCACGAAATCCGAAACCCGCTAACCACCATCGGCGGGTTCGCCCGGGCAATGTTCCGAGCACCCCACCAGCGGGAAAAAGTCCTCCGCAACACCAGGATCATCATCGAGGAAGTCGAACGCCTCGAGAGAATCCTCGCCGACGTGATGAACTTCTCGAAACCCGGAAAGCCCATCCTCCGCGAACGCAACATCAACGAGATCATCGAGGCCGTCTGCGCCTTCCACGAGAACGAATTCGCCGCCAACAACATCACCCTCCGCACCAGCCTCGACCCCAGGTGTCCAACCCTCCGCTTCGACCCCGAGCAAATCCGACAAGTCCTCATCAACCTCTTCAAGAACGCCATCGAGGCAATGCCCGAAGGCGGAGAACTCAGCGTCGTCACCAGAGCGCTCGAGGACCGTGTCGAGGTCGCAATCGCCGACACAGGACACGGCATGGGCGAAAACATCCAGGAAAACCTCTTCCAGCCCTTCTTCACCACTAAACTCGGCGGAACCGGACTCGGCCTCTCCGTCAGCCAGAAAATCATCCACGACCACGGCGGCGACATAATGGCGCAAAGCCGGCCAGGGGCCGGAAGCTCCTTCACATTCTGGCTGCCCATCCGACAAAACCAACATGGATAGGAGGTAACCATGCCGACCATCCTCATCGTCGAGGACGACGAACACCAGCAACTCCTCTATCAGGAAGAGCTCAAAGAGGAAGGCTACGAGGTCGTCGTCGCCAACAGCGGCGAGCAGGCCCTCCAGCTCGTCAAGAAGGTCACTCCAGACCTGGTCGTCCTCGACATTGCCATGCCCGGCATGGACGGCGTCGAGGCCCTCGGACGCCTCCTCGCTCAGGACAACCAGCTCCCCGTCATTCTCCACACCGCCTACGCGACCTACAAGGACAACTTCATGACCTGGTCGGCCGACGCCTACGTCGTCAAGTCCTCCGACCTCTCCGAACTCAAGGCCGAAATAGGCCGCGTCCTGGCAAAACGCGCACAACAAGACGCCCAGAAAACCGGCAGCTGAGCCACCACGCCATGCTTATCTCCCCCGCAAGAGCACAACGCCCCAAAGTCATCGCCATGGTCCTCGCCGGAGGACAGGGCCAGCGCCTATACCCACTCACCCGCGACCGAGCCAAGCCAGCCGTCCCCTTCGGCGGCGTCTATCGCATCATTGACTTCACCCTCTCGAACTGCATCAACTCCGGAATCCGACGGATCTTCGTCCTCACCCAATACAAGAGCAGCTCCCTCGACTACCACATCCACTTCGGATGGAACATCCTCAGCCCCGAACTCGGCGAGTTCATCCGCACCATCCCGCCCCAGCAACGAACCAGCACCAGTTGGTACCTCGGAACCGCCGACGCAATCTACCAGAACATCTACACCCTCGAACAAGAACGACCAGAGCTCACCCTCATCCTCTCCGGCGACCACATCTACAAGATGAACTACGAGGCCATGGTCCAGTTCCACCTCGATAAACGAGCCGACCTGACCATCGCCTGCCTCCCTGTCCCGAAGGCCGAGGCCACCAGACTCGGCGTCGCCGTCGTGGATTCCGACTCCCGAATCCTCGAGTTCCAGGAAAAACACCCCGAACCTGCGACAATCCCCGGCTCGCCCGACCTGTGCCTCGCCTCCATGGGCGTCTACATCTTCGACACCCCCACACTCGTCCGACAGGTCATCGCCGACGCCAAGACCGACTCCGACCACGACTTCGGCAAGAACATCATCCCCAGGATGGTCAAGACCCAAGCCGTCTACGCCCACGACTTCAAGGACGAGAACAAGAAGCCGGTCAAGTACTGGCGCGACATCGGGACCCGCGACGCATACTGGGAAGCCAACATGGACCTCGTGGCCGTCGAGCCCCTCTTCAATCTCTACGACCCCGAATGGCCCATCCGCACCGCTCCTCTCCAGTGCCCTCCAGCCAAGACGGTCTTCAACGAAGAAGGCCGGATCGGCGCCGTCTTCAACTCCCTCATCTCCCCGGGATGCATCGTCAGCGGCGGCCGCGTCGAGCGCTCGGTCCTTTCCCCGAACGTCAGGGTGGAAGAGGGGGCGACCGTCGTCGAGTCAATCATCATGGAAGGCAGCGTCATCGGCCGCCGGTGCACCATCCGACGCGCCATCATTGACAAGAACGTCCACATTCCCGACGCCCTGTCCATCGGCACCGACCCCGAGGCCGACGCCGAGCGTTTCGTCGTAACGACAAATGGCATCGTCGTCGTCCCCCGCGGCGCCGTCTTCCCCTGAGCCGCCCCGCAATCGCCAAACCGCGCCGAGCCCCTGGACTGGTAGAGAAAATCGAAGCCGGCCGCGCGCTTGATGCTATAAGCGCCCGCCTCAGCCCTTCTGGCCGTGGAGGATGAAGGCGGCGTCGCCCTCTGGCTCGCCCGCCAGTTCGGAACCGTCGAAAACCTCCGCCCCCAGACCGACCACCGCGTGTTCCACTCGCGCCCCGGAGCCTATTCGAGCGCCATCCATCACAATCGCGTCGCGGACCATCGCACCGTCACCCACCGCGCAGTGGTTCCCGATGCTCACATTCGGCCCGAGCCGACAAGCCCCCAGCCGGCACCCCTGGCCGACGACCACCGGCCCATCGAGGCGGACACCCCCTGGCACCCCCGGCGCAGCGGGAGGCTCCTCTGCGAATAACTCGCGCTGGGCTTCCAGGTAGGTCGCGGGGTCCGTCAGATTCACCCAGAAGCGCTCGATGTCGTAAGCCCGAACCGTCGCCCCACGCCCAAGGAGCATTCGGATGGCATCCGTAAGTTCGTATTCGCCTCGCGGAGACAGCTCGACCCGCCGCAATAGGTCGAATATCTCGGGCGGGAAGACGAACACTCCCGCATTGATGTAGTGGGTGGCCGTGGCACCCGGCTCAGGACGCTCGACTATCTTCTCCACGCGGTCCCCGTCCAGATACACCGCGCCGCCCGAGGCCGGGTCGCGGAAGTAGCGGACCGACAGGATCGCCTCGGGGCGCTCCCGCGCGTAGATGCCCACCACGTCCGCAAAAACCTCCCGTGAGGTCACGATATCCCCGAAGAGCATCAGGAAGGGCTCCCCCGCGGCGAATTCCTCCGCCAGGGCCGTCGCTTGCCCAGTGCCCTTCGGGTCGTGTTGCACGACGTAACTCAAACCCACCGCTCCCGCCTTCTCCCCGAGCGCGTTGCGGATGATATGGGCCTGGTGGCCGATGACCAAAAGCACGCGCCGCACCCCCGCACGCTCGAGGTGGCCGATCGTGTGGAGAAGGACCGGACGATTGGCGATTGGCAGAAGGGGCTTGGGCAATTCGTCGCAGAGCCCGCGCATGCGCGTGCCCTTGCCCGCTGCCAGGATGACCGCTTTCTCCATCCGTTGCGCTTTCCTCATCCGCCCGGGCGCCGACCCGCACCGAAGCCAGCCGCCAGTTCCGTCCGCGCCCGCCGGCCGAGCAACTCGTTGAGCTTCTGCTCCGTGCGCCGACCGAATATCCCATCAGGCTTCAGGCCGCAGTGGCGCTGGAGCTCCTCGACCGAGCGGAACCCCAGGCCCAACACCATCGCCCGAAGCGCTCGAAGCCGAGCCGCAGTCGCCGCGTCGATCTCCCCGCTAGGCTTTCCATTCATCATCTTGCGCTGGAAGTGCTCCACCGACCCGTAGCCCAGCCAGGCCAGGCACTCTCGCGGCGTGGGCTCGCGTGGGGGAGCCACGGCCTGGGGAAGACTGGGCTCCAGACTCGGCAATGCCTCCGCCACCAGGACCGCCCCGGCCGGAACGCTCGGTCCTATCCGACGCCCGGGAGCCGGCCGCCAGCCCAGCTCCGCTCGGGCAACTCGCTCGATGTAGTAGGGATCAGTCAAGAGCGCCCGGCACTCCTGACGCAGCGCGTGGTCTCGTTGCCGCAGGCGCCGGACCGCTGCGCTCAGAGCGCGTTGCCGCCGAACCAGAGCCAGGAGGGTCGCCTGGTTGCGCGCGCTCTCGCGACGAAAGGCGATCAGCCCGACGACCAGCGCGCAAGCCAGCAGCAACGCCTCGCGTATCCTCATCGCCCACGCCTCGCTCGCGCCCGCGCCGCGACCCGCTCCTCGGGAGGCACCAGTTCGATTCCCAGCGCCTTCACCCGCTCTACGAGGTGCGCCGGCCTCTTCAGCCGCGCGCATTCCGCCTCCAGGCGGTGGTTGCTCTCCGCCAGGGAGCGCCGCGTCGCCTCCAATTGAGCCACACGGCGACCAGTTCTGATGATCGCCGCGCGCTCCGAGACGAGACGCAATGCCGCCGCCACCGCCAGCGCCACCAGGCAACAGACCACGCTAAGGCGCAGCATCGCCAACTCACCCTCAGCCCAGAGTCCTCGGAGCAAGGCGCTCGAAGACCGCCTGCCTCGCCCCCTCACGAGAGCGATACGTCCCAGGCTCCCAGAACTCTATCGCGTCCACGACCCCCACCACGACCACCTGCCGCCGTATCCTGGCGTGTTTCCGCAGGTGGTCGGGGAGGCGGATTCTGCCCTGGCGGTCCGGCACCACCACCACCGCGCGCGAACCCAGAGCGCGCTTGAAATCCCGCGCAGCCGTCCGGCCCACCGATGCGTCGGAGTCGAGACTAGCCAGAAGTTCCGCGAAACGCTCGGTCGTGTGGGCCACGATGCAAGGTTCTACCGCACAGGTCAGCACCAGACCCTTCTCGAGGGCCTCGGCGGCGGCTTCGCGCAGTGGAGCAGGGAGAGCGACGCGCGACTCGGCGTCGAGATTGTGTTTGAACTCTCCGAGGAACACCGCCGCTCTGTCCCGTCCTTCCCCATTTCTCCCCAATCAGCCCCAAGAAGTTTACATTCTCACCCGCCCGTGTCAAGCCTTCCAACGCGGAAAATTCGCCTTTTTTCCAGATTTTTTCCAGATCCGAGGACGCCGGGAGGCTCCGGCGCCACATCTTGTGCCCGCGCGCCTACCGCGCCACGAGCGGAAGGCCGAAAAGCCTCGCCGCGTTCCGCGTCGTTTCCTCCAAGACCGTCTCCGACTCGGTCCCGAGAACCTCCGCCAGGCGCGACGCCGTGTGGACCACATACGCCGGCTCGTTACGACCTCGCTTCGGCCGGGGAGTCAGATACGGGGCGTCCGTCTCCACCACTAGCCGCGCCAGCGGGAGTGTCGCCACGACCCGCCTGAGCGCCTCCTCGCGCGGAAACGTGAGCGTCCCCCCCACCCCAATCAGAAGCCCGAGGTCGAGGGCCGCACGAGCAGCCCGCCCATCCCCCTGGAAGCAATGCAACACCCCCATGACCGGCGGCTCGCACTCCGAGCGCAGGACCTCGAAGCACTCGCGGTAGGCATCGCGGCAATGGATGATGACCGGGAGACCGAGCCGTGCCGCCAGGGCCAGGTGGCGAGCGAAGACCTCACGCTGGGTCGGCCTCGGACTCAGGTCGCGATAGAAATCCAGCCCGCACTCGCCCACCGCAACCACCCTCTCGCGGCGCGCCAGCCGTTCGAGTCCTGCCCAATCGCCCTCGCGGACGGACCGCGCCTCGTGGGGGTGGACCCCGACCGCCGCGAACACATCCTCGTGGCGCCCTGCGATGGCGACGGCCTGGCGGCTCGACGCTACGTCGGCCCCCACCGTGACCACCGCCGCCACCCCTGCCTCCCGGGCGCGCCGCAGCACCTCCCCCTCCCGCGCCGCCAGTGTCGGATCGTCCAGGTGCGCGTGCGTGTCAACAACCTCGGCCATTCGCGTTCCTCACCGCGAAGGGGCCCCGCCGCCAAGATCGCCCCATTTGTCGGAATGCGTTTTAGCCTCTGCCCGCTTGTCCTGCAACCGCGGATGGATGCAGGGCGCGCAGGCCCCATCCACAGCGGAGTTGCCCATGGGCTCGCGGGCACGCCGGTGCAGTGCCCTTACAAATCCCTTCGATCCTGCCGAGGTCGGTGGCACGGGTTTGCGGGCCAGGGTGATTGGTCGAGTTTTCGTATCTCGGCGAGGAGTTCCGCAGCCAATTCCTCGGCGGGGACTTTCTTGATGAGTTTGCCGCGTCGGAAAATGTAGCCGAAACCCTTGCCGCCTGCAACGCCGATGTCGGCGTCGCGGGCCTCGCCAGGGCCGTTGACGACGCAGCCCATGACGGCAACCCTGAGCCACGGGGGCGCGTCGCGGAGTGCTTCGGTGACCTGGCCGACGAGGCGGACGAGGTCGATCTCGCAGCGCCCGCAGGTGGGACAGGAGATTATCTCCGGGCTGCGGCGCCCTCGGAGGCCGAGGGCGGCGAGGATTTCGTAGGCGGCGGTGACCTCGGGATGCGGCGGGCCGGTGAGCGAGACGCGGATGGTGTCGCCGATGCCGTCGCTGAGGAGGATTCCGAGGCCGATGGCGGACTTGATGATTCCAACCTCCGGGGGGCCTGCGGCCGTGACGCCGATGTGCAGGGGGTAGTCGCAGGCGGCGGCCACGGCCCGATATGCCTCGACGGTGGCGAGGGGGTCGGATGCCTTGACTGAGAGGACGATGTCGCGGAAGCCCAGGCCCTCGAACCACTGCGCGTAGGAAAGGGCCTGCTCGACCATCAGAGGGACGAGTTCGCGTTCGTCCGGGGCGACCTGGAGCTGCTCGCGGGGACGGACCGAGCCGGAGTTCACTCCGATGCGGATCGGGATGTGGTGTTCGGCTGCCTTGGCGACGACGGCCTCGACGTGTTCCTTTTTCTTGAGGTTTCCGGGGTTGATTCGTATGCCGTCGGCCCCGGCCTCGATTGCGGCCAGTGCGAGGCGGTGGCTGAAGTGGATGTCGGCGATGAGGGGGATGTGGATGCGTGGTTTGATTTCGGCGATTGCCTCTGCGGCTCCGCGATGCGGGACGGCGACGCGGATGATCTCGCAACCGAGAGCCTCGAGGGCGTGGATTTGTGCGACTGTGGCCCCGAGGTCGTCGGTGTGGGTGGTTGTCATGGACTGGACGGCGATGGGGGCGTCGCCGCCGATGGGGACGCTGCCCTTGTGGACGACTCGAGACTTTCGGCGCTCGATGGGCATTGGGGGCCTCACCTGGCCTTCATGAAGTCGGGGTCGGCCTTGAGGCGCTCGCGGGTCTCCTCGAACATCATGGCCACGGCAGGATGGTCGCTCGGCCAGGCTCGTTTGGTGTAGTCGGGGTCGGAGCGCATCTTCTGGAGTTCAGGCTCGAACTCGCCGAAGTAACTGCCGTAGAGGTGGAAGGAGTCGGAGATGTCCACGTAGGAGCCGATTCGGACCTCCTGGCCGAGTCGCTCGGCGATCCGCTGGGCGACGAGGCGTTGGAGGTCGGTGAGTGCGAATGCGTTCATGAACCAGGCCTTGTAGGCGTCGCGGCTGCGCCAGTGGGTGTTGAGGTTCAGGTGGAGGACGCCGTCGTCGTCGGGCAGCAGGCGGAACCACAGGCGCTGGAGACATGGGGGGTCGTAGGTGGCCGGGTCTGCGGTTGGCATCCAGGTGGTGGCCTGGATGCGGCGGCTGTAGGTGGTTGCCGCGGCCTTGTTGACGACGTATTCGATCTGGTTGACGGCTGGCAGCCTTGGGGCGTTGGGGTCTTCGAGGTTGGTGGTGGGCGCGTAGGCGAAGAGGCGTTGGTGATAGGTGTAGGTCCACTTGTCGGGGTCGGTGGGGTCGACCCAGTGGTCGTGGATGCCCTCGACGACCTCCTGGCGGTAGATTTCGAGTTCGTTGGGTCCGCCCGGGAAGTTCTTGTGGATACGCGGCTCGGCGAAAGGCTCGGTTACCTCGACGATCATCGTGCAGTCGCGGCTGGGCGGGTCGATGAAGTTGCCGTGGCTGTCCTTGCGGTCGTACTCCGTGCGGATGTCCATCCCGTGGTCCCAGAGTGCCAGCATGGCTTTCTCCCAGGCTTCTGGGAGTGTTTTTCCTGTGACTTTGACGACGGGAATGTGGCCGCCACTTGTCCTCGCCACTCGGGGTCTCCTCAAGGTTTGATCCAGAAGACGACGTCGCCGGGCCGTGGGGGAGTGCGGACGCTGAGGGGGATGACCTCGGCCACCGAGCCGATAGGCGAGGACATGACCAGCCGGAGAGAACAGACGGACTTGCCGTCTCGGCGGGCGGAGAGTTCCATGCCGTTCCTGGCGCCGTGGCGCTCGGAGAGGGTGACGACCGCCAGGTTGCCGTCAACCCTGACGATCTTGCCGTAAAGCCACGAACCCGGCTCGCGTTTGAGACACTCCGACTTGTTTTTCTTCCACCATTCTCGCCAGGAAGAGAGCGCGGCTTGCCTCGCTGCCTCGTCGGGGTAGGGGCCGAGCGGCACCGGGCCGCCGGTGAATGCCCGGAGAGCCTCCGCGGCCTCCTTGCGGGCGTCGGGGTCTTTGGAGTCGAGGAGGCGGTCGAGTTGGTCAAGGGCGTTTCGCTCGCCGAGGCGATAGAGGAGGACAGCGGCGGCGGCCTTGACCGTCTCCGAGGGGTCAGCGAGGAGGGCTTTGAGGTGTGGGATGGCTTGTTCGCCGAGGGCGAGGACTGGTCGCCAGTCCTCGTAGGTGGCATCGGGCTTGCGCAGGCGGCCGACAACGGTTTTGGGGGACTGCGCGTGGGCGAGGGGGGCTGCCGCGCCGGCGAGGACGAGCAGGGCTAGAGCGTGGATGCGCTTCATGGGCCGTTTCCTCTGAGTGGTCCGACGAGGCGGTTCTCCGCGACGCCCTTGATTCTAGTTAGAGACCGGGGACGCGTCAACAGGGCTTGTGGTGTGTCACGGCGGGGCCTCGCTGCCTCGCTCGAGGCCGCCGAGACGGCGGCGTTACGCCCGGCAAGGGTCGCGTTCACGGAGGATCGTGGCGAGCTATAGCCTGTGGAACGCGGAGCACGGAGGCCCCGCCCACAGGAGTGTCCGCGAAGGACACGAAGGGCAGGAATTGTCCCCTTTCGTTCATCCGTGTCTATCGGTGTTCTTCTGCGCTTTCAAGACAAGGGGCACGGGCTGGGAAGCTTGTGCCACGCGGGCCGAGACGGCCGGCCTACAGGGCATGGACGCGGGGCGGCATTTCCGCGTGCAAGTTTGCACGCACCACCTTTTGTGGCCCGTTCCTGGCTGCGTCCATGTGCGTTGATCTGCGGTTTCGTTCGGATTCACCGCGGAGGCCGCGGAGAACGCAGAGGGGACGCGGAGGATATGGTAAGGGCGGGGTTGCGGCTTGCAATGGTGAGGGCGTTCGGTATAATCACAAGGACTTTGGTTGGGGTCGGGGGTGGCCCGGCCCGCGGGATGGAAGACAGGTTGCGGCCAGAAAGGGGTGAAAGCGCCCAGATGGTGAAAGTGAGCGCGACAGGGAACGAGCCGCTTGACAAGGTCCTCAAGCGCTTCAAGAAGAAGTGCGAGAAGGAGGGGCTGATCCGGGACATCAAGCGGTCGTCCTACTACGAGAAGCCGAGCGAGCGCCGTCGCCGCAAGCTCCGCAAGATGATCAAGCGGGCGCGCAAGGCGCTGGCAGA
>CAYYCI010000017.1:0-17164 GCA_964470215.1 uncultured Planctomycetota bacterium | reverse complement strand
CCGAACAAGTCCTCGACCCCGAGGCCCTGACCATCGGCTTTGCGCGAAGGTTCGCCACATACAAACGAGCCACGCTCCTCTTCCGCGACCTCGAGCGGCTGAAAGCCATCCTCAAGAGCCGCGAGCGACCCGTCCAACTAATCTACGCCGGCAAAGCCCACCCCCGCGACCAACTCGGTAAGGAGATGATCCGGCGAATCGTCGAACTCCAGCGGACCGACGAGTTCCGCAACCACATCGTCTTCGTCGAGGACTACGACCTGTGTCTCGCCCACTACCTGGCCACGGGCGTGGACGCATGGCTCAACACCCCCAGGAGGCCCCTGGAGGCCAGCGGCACCAGCGGGATGAAGGTCGCCGCTAACGGCGGACTGAACATCAGCATCCTCGACGGCTGGTGGGCCGAGGCATACGACCCCGAGGTGGGTTGGGCTATCGGCCGCGGCGAAGAATACAGCGACCTGGAAGCCCAGGACGCGGTGGAAAGCCAGGCGCTCTACGACCTCCTCGAGAAAGAGGTCATCCCCCTCTTCTACGCGCGCGGCACCGACGGTATCCCCCACGCCTGGGTCAAGAAGATGAAAGCCTGCATGCGAAAGGTCATCCCCAGATTCAACACCAATCGCATGGTCCAGGAGTACACCGAGCACTTCTACGTTCCCGCGATCAAGCGCGGCGGCAAACTCCTGGCCGACAAACTCGCCGGCGCCAGGGCCCTCGCCAACTGGAAGGAACGCATGCGAGCCAACTGGCCCAAACTCCGAGTCCTCAAGGTCCAGGCCCCCGGCGACGGCGACTACCCGGTCGGGGCCGACATCCCGGTGCGAGCCACCGTCTTCCTCGGAACCATCCGACCCGAAGACGTGGACGTCCAGATCTACGGCGGCCGCCTCGATGCTCGCCGCCAGATCGTCGAGCCGAAGGCCCTCAGCATGAGCTGCCAGGGCAGCGACAAGAACGGCCACTGGACCTACACCGGCTCAATCCCCTGCACAGAGGCGGGCCGCCACGGCTTCGTCGTGCGCATCCTGCCGCGCCACGACGACTTGGCCAACCTCCACGACGCGCGCCTCATCCACTGGGCATGACGCCACGCGAGCCCCCTCGCAAACGGTATGCCCACCTGGCGAAGGCGCAGGCGCGGGTTCGATCTCCCACCTTTCGCTCGCAGGCCAACAGCGCTATAATGAGCGGGGTAGAAAGGGGAAAGCTGATGGCCGAACCAATCGAAGCCAAGGTGGCTAAACTCCTCGACGACCAAGCCCTGATTCTCAACGTCGGGCGCGCCCACGGGGTGGCCCAGGGCATGGTCTTCTGCATCTACGCCCCCGTCGAGGAGGTCAAGGACCCCGACACAGGGGAGTCGCTGGGGCCCTGGGAGGCCGTCAAGGGCTACGTCCAGGCCACCCATCCTCAGGAACGCCTCACGGTCTGCCGCGCGTACCAGCCACGTCCGAAGGAGCCGACTTCGCCCGAGGAGCGCGGCACCCACACCCTGAGCGCCGAACTGGTGGCCGTCTCGATGATGAGCGGGGGGCCGCTCGCCCGCGCGAGACTCAATGTCGAGCGCTCGCAGATTGACGGCATGCCGGAGGTCGGGCCAATTCGCGTCGGGGACCGCGCCCGGTCGGTGGACCAGTCGGAACTGCCTCAGTGAGGAACCCTCGGTGGATTGCGAAGCGCTCTTCAGCGATGGCGCGCCCCGCCCGGTCGGCCCGTACTCACAGGCGGTCAGGGCGGGACAATTCCTCTTCCTCGCCGGCCAGATACCTATTGACCCCACCACTGGCGAGATGCCACGCGGGATAACCGAACAGACGGCCCAGGTGCTCAGAAACCTCGCCGCGGTGGTCGAGGCGGCCGGAGCGACCCTGGCCGACATCGTCAAGACTACGGTTTACCTCACCAACCTTGACGACTTCGGCCCGATGAACGAGGTCTATGGGGAGTTTTTCGGCGAGCGGCCGCCCGCCAGGGCCTGCGTCGAGGTCGGCCGGCTGCCCAAGGGCGCCCTCGTCGAGATCGAGGCCATCGCCTTCCTGCCACAGGCAGTGAGATAGGTTCCAGATACCCGGCGCAAAGCGTGGGCATTGGCACGCTTTTGTGCACCGTGGGTTTCCAATGCAGGCGAGAAGGAAAAGAACGCCTTCTCCACAAGGCTCAAAGCCTTCCCTGTGCAAGGCTCCTGAGCGGCGAAACGGAGTTGGCAAGCAGACTGGGCATTCTTTTCTTTCTCGCCTGGCACTTGATTGCGGTGCAAAAAGCGTGCCAATGCCCACGACTCGCTTGACCCTGTTCAGTGGGTGCGCTAGACTTCTGTAGCAACTCGTCCCCATCCCCGCCGCGTGTGGCTGAATGCTCGGAATCGCTACAGGCAAGGGAGAAACGCACCGATGAAGGCCCTCCGCGTTGCACCGTGGCTGGCCGCGCTGGCGGTGTTGTTTGTCGCCTGCGTGCCCCCATCGTCCGAAGCGCCCGACTCCGCCGCGATCAAGGCGAGGCCCGCCCCGACCACCAAGAAGGCCCCCACCCCAAAGAACGCACCCACCAGCGCCCGGAAAGTCGCAAAGGCGGCACCAGCGAAGGTCGAGAAGAGGCCCGCTGCCGAAAAGCCCAGGCCCCCCAGGGGCGCCGAAAAGCCAAAGCAGGCGGCGGAGACACCCGAAAAGAAGCCCGTGGCCAAGCCCTCTGCCAAACCCCAGCAGCCGCCCGTTCCCAGGCCGCCGAAGCCCCCCAAGATTTTCGTCTTCTCGCCTCAGCGCCGATCGAGTTTCGTGCCCGGGGAAACCGCCCAGGTAACAGTGGTGGCCTATGCCCCCCAGCCGTTGCCGCGGGCCGAGGTCATCCTGAAGGTCAAGGGCGAAGGCGACCTGGCCTGGACCGCGACCGACGAGCTCGGCTCCCTGTCTGCCGGACGACATTCGCTGACATATGGCCTGAGCGCCGAGCATTTCGCTCCGGGCGACTATTCCCTTTCGGTGACCCTCGGCGCCGCGAAGCCGGCCACTTGGAAGTTCACCGTCGGGCCTGCGGTCCAGCGCACCCATTTCCCCATAGCGGCCTGGCTCAGTGACGCCCCGTCGAACCCGATAGGTGCTCGGCGCTTGCGCGACGCGCTCGGGTTCAATATGGCCGTCGTTTCACAGCGCTCGGCCTGGCGAGCCGAAGGGGTGAACGTGATTGACGCCGATTACCTCGCGCGCATGGCCCACCTGGCCTCTCACCCCGACGCCGCCCCGCTCGAGCAAGCCCTCGAGGTTCCGCCGTTCGTGCGCTGCGGCGATCTGTTGACCGGCGCGGGCCTGCCCTGGGTGAGCGGCTGCGCGGTGAGCGGAGGTGTGCTGCCCCCGCTGCTTCAAGCCGCCGGCTCATCCGGGCCGGATGCCCTGGCAATCGGGGTGCAACGCCTCCAGCACCGCCTGGCCGCCGAGAGGCGGTTCGCGAACTGCATAGGGGTCCACCTGACCGAGGAGACGGGGCTCGAGGGGTCGCCAGAGCCGAAGAAGGGCAAGAAGAACAAGTCCCCTCAGGACACGATACGCGCCCGCGCTCAAGCCTACGCCACCTTCCTGAGGCGGTGGGCCCGGGCGGCTCATGCCCTTCGCTCGGATGCCATCGTCGTCGGGGAACTGGGCGAGCCGACGGCGCTGACGCGAGGCATCTACCCTCCCCAGGTCGCCGCCTCGGCGCCCACGGTGCTGGTGCGAGCGGGCCTCGATAGCCCCGCAGGCACGATCCTGTCGCCTTTCCTGGCCGACCTTGCGCGCGCAGGCGGCGGAGCGCGGCGCGTGTGGCTAATGCCGCAAGTGGCGCGCGATGCTGAGCCCGACGAACTGCGCACGGTCATCTCCCTGGCGCTGGCCCGCAAGATCGATGGCGTCGTCCTCCCCGGCCACATGGACTACTACCTCAAGCGCGCCAACGATGAGCCTCTGACAACCGACCTGGTCCTGGGCGCTAGCGGGGTGAACGAATGGCTGACGCGCTATGGCGACTTCCTCCTGGCGCTGCGGAAGCCACGCGACCCCGTGGCCGTGTTCTACTCGCTCACCGAGCACACTGCCCGAGCTGGGAAACCGTCGTATCCGTGGACCGTGGCATCGGCCTACGCGGCCTGTTCGTTCGCTCACTTCCCTGCCGGAGTGCTCACCGAGGATGAGCTCCTGGCGGGGCAGACGGAAGGACTGAAGGTCATCGTCGTGGCCGGGGTCAGCCGCATGGCGCCGGAGGTCAAGGAGGCCCTCGAGAAGTTCGTCGCCTCGGGTGGGGTGGTGTTGATGGACGAGGGAACCACTGCGGAGGTGAAGGGCGCGCGGCGGCTCAAGTTCCGGTTCCCGGACCTCCACGCCTACCACGCCGAGATTGACCAGAAGGCCAAGGGCCAGGATGTGGACCCCACGATGGAACACCGCGAGGCAGTGGCGTGGCAGAAGCTCGTCTATCCCCTCCTCACCAAGTTGCTGGTGGCGCTAAAAGAGAGCGTCGAGCGCGACTACACGGCAACCGACCCCGACGTGCTGGTGAGCCATCAGGAGTGTGGAGCGGCACGCTATATCTTCGTGGCGAACGACACCCAGCGAACCGACCTTTTCCGCGGACTGCGACAGGAGCTAGCGGCCGCCAAGACCACGATCATCCTCCGGGAAGGGAGCTATGCGCTCTACGACCTTCGCGCGCAAAAACGCCTCTACCCCCCTACCCACATGGGGCATCCCAGGCTCGAGCGCGTCCTCCCGCCCGGGGGGCTGGACATCCTGGCGCTGCTGCCTGAGCCGATAGGGGAGGTGACGGTCGGGCGGGCGCGCTACTCCGACGGCTACCTGGAGTTGAGCGCGATGGTTCGCGGGAAGCGGCGCCGCCTCGTGGAATTCTTGCCGGCGCGGCGAGCGGCAGGCATCGAAGCGGCCGTCCCCTTGAAGGTGGCGGTCCGCGGCCCGGACGGTCGGAGGGTCCTGGAGGTCTACCGCGCCTACCGCCCCGGCGGCTACCAGGAACGTCTCCATCTGGGGCGTCTCGTGCCGGCCGGGCAGTGGTCGGTGGAGGTGACCGAACTGCTCAGTGGCCTTTCCGCGAAAGAGACTTTCCGCGTTAGCCCATCGCCGGTGGGCTGGGCGAGCAGGCTGGAAGGGTCGCTCGTTCTCGACGGCGAGAAAGCGACCAGGCTCTTGCGCAACGATCAGCCGTTGTGGATCATCGTCGGCACGGAGAAAGAGGCAAAAAGAGCCGAGGCCCTGGCGGCTCGCTTGCGCTCGGACCAACGGCAAGTCAAGGTCAGGCTGGCCACGGACTTGCCCAAACCGAAGAAGGCGCCGGGAGGATTGAGCGCAGCGCCCGACGGCTCGTCGCTGCCGCAGGTGCCCGCGGCCGCCGTGGTCGTTGGCGATGCCACAACGAACACCGTCTTCCACGCTCTCTATAACGCTGGGGTCGTGCCCGCCACCTTTTCGCCGGACTACCCTGGCCCGGGGAGGGGTGTGTTGTGTGTCGTGCCGTCGGGGTTGCGACCGGGGCACGCGGTGGTCGTTGCTGCGGGCGTAGGCCCCGAGGGTGCGGACGCCGCTTTTGGGCTGTTGGAGCGTGCAGCGAGCGCGCCGCCGCGTCCGACGCGGATGGTGGCCCTGCCCGCTGGCAGCGAGCGAACCCCGCCGGAGAAGCCGCCGCGAGTGGTCGCGCGGCTGAAGCCCGAATGGGAGAAGACGTGGTTCGACCAGCCGGTGGCCGCGGCCACCTCGCCGGGGAGCACCGAGTTCACCGTTGCATACTTCGATGGTGAGGTCCAGACCTACGATCGCATAGGCAAGACGCTCTGGACGCGACGGATGCCCACGCGGGTGCGGGCGATAGCGCGGAGCCTGGACGGGGCCTGGGTGGGGATCGGGTCATATCCTGGGCTTCTGGTCCTGACGGCGCAAGGCAGCCGCCAGTGGGCGGCGACGCTCGACGACACCTCGCGCCGCGCCGACTTCACGGCGCTCGACATCGCGCCCGACGGCGCGCTGACCGTGGCGGGGACGCGGCGGGGTGTCGTCTATGGCTACGACGTGAGCGGCTCGCGGGTCTTCGCGTTCGGCGAAGCCGACGCGGACGACAAGAAAGAGGGCTGGCAGTCGCGTCTAGGGGCCGTCACCGCGGTTGCCATCTCGGCGAAGACGGGCACGGTGGTCGTCGGCGCGCGCCTGGGCCTCGTGGGCCTCGATGCCGCCGGCCAGGAACTGTGGGCCTCGAAGACTCTAAAAGGCCTCACCGCGCTGGCCTGGAGTTACGGCGAGACTCAGACCGTGGCCGTGGGCACGCGCGATGGCACGATCGCATGTCTGGGCGGCGGCGGGTCGATCCTCTGGCAGGCGAAGGCCGAGGGACAGGTCGCCGACGTGGCTTTCCTCGGCACTGGCCAAAAGGTCCTGGCGGCCTGCCTCGACGGCACCCTGACGTGTTACGACCGCAACGGCAAGCCACTCTGGCAGCGCCGCTCCCCGGTCGGTTTCCGCTTCGTCGGCTCATCATACGACGGCCAAATTGTAGGAGCAGCCGACCTGGGAGGGAAGGTGCTCGTGTGTGACGACACGGGCACGCTGTTGGCCGAGACCGAGCGCCTCGAGGGCGCCCCCAGCGCCTGGGTCTTCTCGCCGAGCGGGGAATGGATTCTCGTCGGCACGAGCGCCGGCCAGGTCGCATTCTTCAACTATCGGCGCCCACGAGTAGGCCAGGACGAACTGTGAGGCGCGCCGCCCTCTGAGAGCCTCGAACGCGGAGAGGCGTCGTGGAAATGATACGCGACGACGGCAGGACGGCCGTCTGCCCCGAATGCTATGCCCACCTGCACCTGCCCGAGCCGGTCAAGGAAGGACAGGAAATCCAATGTGACCAGTGCCGGGTGATCATTGTTATAAAAATGATCGAGGGAAAACTGACGCCGGTGGTGCGCAGGGACGAAAAGGGCGAAGAGGACACGACCTGGTAAACCGCGCTGGAGCTAGCTCCCTCGGTGGCTCACTCCGATGTGGGAGGCGGCGCGGACTGGGAGGACGGCGGTGACGCTGGTGCCGCGGCGGGCCGAACGGCTTCCGCTTCGCTGGGCTCTTGTTGGCCCTCGGTGCGGTGGAGATTGACGAGCAGCCGCATCCGCTTGCCCATCTTGAAGTCCACGACGGTCTTCGGCGCCACGACCACCACCTCCCCTGTCTTGGGATTGCGGGCCTTGCGGGCTGCGCGCGAGACGGTCTCGAAGACCCCGAAGTCGCGAAACTCCAGGCGATTGCCCTTGGCTAGTTCGGCGATGCACTCATCGAGGAACGCCTGAACTATCTCCCGCACCTGGACCTGGCGGAGGCCGAACCGCTCGGCGATGCGGTTGGTGAGCGTCTTCTTGGTCGTCGTCGCCATCTGTGTCCCCTTTCTTTCTTGCGATGAAGGCCAGCGGACCGAACGGAGGAACGAGGGACTTCCCGGCTCCTCTGAGAACCCTTGACGCGGGGAAGTGCGCTCCGTCGGGGCGTCGCTTCAAGTCTCGTCAGCCGGGGGAGTTATACGGATTGTAACACGCCGCAAGAGATTTTGCAACGAAAATTCTTAATTTTCGTCGCTTTACGGCCCCGAGTGCCCAGGGTCCGCCGGAACCAGGCGGAACTTGTATGTCCCAGCACGCTTTATCACCAAGTCCCCCACCCTGGCGTCCCGGAAGACCAGCGGAATCACCTCGTGGACGCTGGTCGTCCCGTCGCGCTGGACCTTCAGAAAGAAACGACACCCGGATGGCTCCTCAAGCGCGGCTTCGGGGTCAACCGGGGAGCCAGAGTCCGACGCAATCGCCCGTTTGCCCGCCACGAGTCCCTCGAAGGCCGCCTCCTTCCACCATTGGAAGCGCGAGGTGGCCATCTTGCCAAAGACCAGCAAGGCGACCAGGACCACCCCGGCGATCAGGATTGGGGCGTAGTGGACCTTCGGCCCGCCCGGTCGTTTGATCCTGACGCTGGGCATCGTGCCCCGGGGCTCAGGGCTTGCGCCACAGTTCGGCGCCGTAGCGCGCCCGGTCGCCCAGCTCCTCCTCAATCCGAAGTAGTTGGTTATACTTACACACCCGCTCGCTGCGACAAAGCGACCCTGTCTTGATCTGCCCCGTGTTCATCGCAACCACGATGTCGGCTATCGTCGTGTCTTCGGTCTCCCCGGAGCGATGCGACACGACGGCCGTCATCGAGTGGGTGTGTGCCAACTCGATGGCCTCGAGGGTTTCGGTCAGGGTGCCGATCTGGTTGACCTTGATCAGGATGGAATTGGCGCACCCCTCTTCGATCCCGCGCCGGAGGAGTTTCGTGTTGGTGACGAACAGGTCGTCGCCGACCAGTTGAACCTTCTCGCCGAGGGCGTCCGTCAGTTTCTTCCAGCCGGCCCAGTCGTTCTCGTCCAGGCCGTCCTCGAGCGAGCGGATCGGGTATTTCCCGATCAATGGGGCGTAGAACTCGATCATCTCCTCGGATGTCTTCTCTGCGCCCTCGGCTTCGAGGACGTAGCGTCTCTTCTCCTTGTCGTAGAACGAGCTGGCGGCCGCGTCCAGGGCAAGATAGATGTCCTTGCCGGGCGCATACCCCGCCTTTTCGATGGCCTCCATGATGACCTGGAGGGCCTGTTCGTTGGAGTCGAGATTCGGGGCGAAACCGCCCTCGTCGCCCACCCCCGTGGCGAGACCGCGCTCGTGGAGCACTTTCTTGAGGGTGTGGAAGACCTCGGCGCCCATCCGCAGCGCCTCGCGGAAACTATCCGCCCCGAAGGGCATTATCATGAACTCCTGGATGTCAACGTTGTTGTCCGCGTGGGCGCCTCCGTTGAGAATGTTCATCATCGGAACCGGCAACACCCGCGCGTTAGTGCCGCCGATGTAGCGATACAGCGGCAGGCCGAGGGCCTGGGCCGACGCCCGCGCCACCGCCAGCGAAACCCCCAGGATGGCATTGGCGCCCAAGTTCCCCTTGTTCGGTGTGCCATCCAATTGACAGAGCAACTTGTCAATTCCCACCTGGTCGGTGGCATCGAGGCCCTCGATCTCGGGAGCGATCACCTCGTTGACGTTCGTGACGGCCTTCGTGACGCCCTTCCCGCCATAGCGCGACTTGTCGCCGTCGCGAAGCTCCACGGCCTCGCGCTCGCCGGTGGATGCCCCGGAGGGCACGGCTGCCCTGCCGACAGCCCCGCATTCCAACTCCACCTCGACCTCGACGGTCGGGTTCCCTCGCGAGTCGAGTATCTCTCGTGCGTGGGTAGAAACGATTGTCGTCATGGTTGCTCTCCCTGTCGTGTCATTCGCGTCCTCGGGCCAGCCCGTTCTCGAGGAGGAAACGGGCGCTCTGGCGGACGGCCTCTTCCATGTCGGTCGCGCAGTGGTCGAGTTCGACGATCAGCCACTTCGTGCCCGACCTTTCGGCCGCGGCTACCGCTGCTCTCACGTCCACCTTCCCTTGGCCGACGGCCACATGTGGGGTTGCAGGGCGGCCATCCGGTCCCTTGACCAGGTCGCTGTCCTTGACGTGCAGAAGGTCCACCCTTCCGGCGTTCTTCTCGATCACCGCGGCGGGGTCGTGTCCGCCGAAGGCCGCCCAGCAGATGTCCACCTGGGCGAACGCTTTCCCAGAGAGTTCCATCATTATCTCGTGTGGGCAGCGGCCCTCGACCTCGTGGTCGAACTCCCACCAGTGGTTGTGAATCCCGAAGCGCAGGCCGTGTGGCTCGAGCAACTCGGCCGCCTTTGCGAAACGGCTGGAAATCTCGCGAATCGAGCCCATGTCCCTGTAGTTGTCCGGCCCTCCGCCTCCCACGACGAAACTCAGCCCCAGGGTCCTCGCCGTCTCGACTGTCTCCGCCACATTCTCCTCGGTGGGAACGCCCAGGTGGGCGGAAACGCACTCGAGGCCCAGTTCCCGGGTCAGTTTGGCCAGTTCGGCGGGCCCGTGGCCGTGGAAGCCGGCAAACTCGACCCCCACGTAGCCCATCTCCGCGGTCTTGCGCAGGACGGTCGGAAAGTCCTCGGCCGCAGCCTCGCGCAGGGAGTAGAGTTGCAGAGCCAATGGCAGTGGCATTGCCATCCTCCTGGTGGTCGCGGAACGACCGGGCCACTCCCGGCCACTTGCCGGGCGATTCTAGCGGTGCACTTTGTCGCTGTCAAATCACCTGCCTGAGGGAAGAACCTCGGGCGGAACCAGTTCTCCGCCCGCTGCCAGCAGAGCAAGCCGGAGTGGACAGACACGGACGAACACGGACGGACACGGACGAGGAAAAAAAATGTCGGTGTTCGTCCGTGTCCGTCCGTGTCCGTCCGTGTCCCCTCAACCCTTGATAACGCCGAGGGGCTTCATGCGGCAGACCTTGCGCGAGATGCCAGCCCGATGGACCACATCCACCACCACGTTGACATCCTTGTATGCCGCTGGCTGTTCCTCGGCCAGGCCCTTCCATCCCGCGCCGCGGACATAGATGCCCTGTTGCTCCAGGCGCTTCGCCACGTCGCGGCCGTGAGCCTTCCTGAGCGCCGCCGAGCGCGAGAGCACCCGGCCTGCGCCGTGACAGGTCGTCCCGAAGGTCTCCCCCATCGCCTTCTCGGTGCCAAGCAAGAGGTAGGAGTTGCGGCCCATGTCGCCAGGAATAATCACCGGTTGGCCGAGATGGCGATAGCCGGCGGGCACGTCGGGGTGTCCCGGCGGGAAGGCTCGCGTCGCCCCCTTGCGATGGACACACAGCGTCCGCTCCTGCCCTCCCACCTTGTGGCGTTCGAGTTTGGCGATGTTATGTGCCACGTCGTAGATGAGGTCCATGCCGAGTCCTTCGGGCGACTTTTTGAAGACCGAGCCGAATGCCTTTCGGACCAGGTGGGTAAGCACCTGACGGTTTGCCCAGGCGTAGTTGGCGGCGCAGCGCATCGCCGCCAGATAGCGTTGCCCCTCAGGCGACTCCACCGGCGCGCAGGCCAGTTGGCGATCGGGCAGATCGATCTGGTAGCGGCGCGCCGCGTTGACCAGCGCGTGGACGAACTCGTCGCAGACCTGGTAGCCGAACCCCCGCGAGCCCGAATGAACCATCACCGTCACCGAGCCCCGCTCGAGGCCAAACACCTCGGCCGCCTCGGTGTCGTAAACCTCGTCAACAACCTGAACCTCGATGAAGTGGTTCCCGGAGCCGAGGGTTCCGACCTGGTTGCTCCCCCTCTCATACGCGCGGTCCGAGACCTGCTCCGGGTCGGCCCCTTCCATACAACCGCCCTCTTCGGTGTGTTCAATGTCCTCTTTCCAGCCGTAGCCGCGCTCGACCACATAGCGGGCTCCCTCGGCAAGTAGCCGACGCTCCTCGTTCCGCGACAAGCGCAGCGCGCCTGATTTCCCCACGCCGCACGGCACCGCGCGAAACAGCGTCTCGACGAGTTCGCGGATGCGCGGGCGCACGTCCTCCTCGCTCAGCGAAGTGCGAATGAGCCTCACGCCGCAATTGATGTCGTAGCCCACGCCCCCAGGGGAGACGACCCCACCCTCCTCCGGGTCGGTTGCTGCCACGCCCCCGATCGGAAAGCCGTAGCCCCAGTGGATATCCGGCATGGCCATCGAGAAGCCCTGGATGCCGGGCAGAAAGGCCACGTTCGCCACCTGTTCTGGCGCCTGGTCCCCCTTGACCTGCTCGATCATCCGCTTGTCCGCGTAGATGATCCCATCGGTCCGCATGCCGCGCTTGTAGTCGCGCGGGATGCGCCAGCGACACTCGTCAATCTGTTCCAGCGGGCCGCCCCAGCCTCGCGCCATCTCCAGTCTCCTGGAATAAACTCGCCATCCATGCGTTTTCGAGAGAAACCGCTCGAGCCACACCGCTAGAGAATATTCTCCCACACCACCGCCTATCAAGCAAGCGAAAAACCGACCCGGATAACCCAATGGCAATTCGCACTTGGCCAGGAGGCACTCCCTCACCACCATTCCCCGTGCGTTCAGAGCAAACAAAGCGACGCCGTCTCGCTTGACCAACATCGCTCCCCGGGGTAGCAGTTGCCTGTCAAGAAACCTTGCTCAACCACCACACGGGAGGCCGGTGCTCCAACTCCCGTAAACCGACAACCCAGCGTGCGAAGCGGCGCGGCTGTGCGCCCACCACAAGCTCGCCGCAGCGGCCGCGCCACCCGATGCCGCTTTGCTCCCTGCTTGACATCCACAGCCGCCACGCATACCCTCGAACTCCAAGCGGCAGGCAGAGGAGAGGAGCAACAGTGGAACTCCCCACGGTCCATTTCTGTGGCATGGAGGTCAGCCGCCTTCTCGTCGGCGGAAACCCCTTCAGCGGAATCGGCCACCAGGACCCCGCGCTCGACAGGGAACTCAAGGACTACTACACCGTCGCCAGGATCAAGGAGGTCCTCTTCCAGTGCGAGGCGGTGGGCATCAACACCGCCGTGCTACGCGCCGACAACCACATCATGCGCCTCCTCCACGAGTACTGGAACGAGAGCGGGAAGATACGCTGGTTCGCCCAGACCGCCCCCGAGCGCGCCAGCGTGGCCGACAACATCCGCCAGGCCAGGGCCGCAGGAGCCGCCGCCATCTACATCCACGGCGGAGTCGCCGACTGCATGCAGGAACAAGGCCGCCTGGGCGAACTGCGCGAACCCCTCGCGCTCATCCGCGAACTCGGCCTGCCCGCCGGACTGGCCGGCCACCAACCCAAAACCCACCTCGACGCCCAGGAGATGGGCCTCGAGATTGATTTCCACATGGTGTGTTTCTACAACATCACCGGCCGCCGTGGGCGGATTGACGTGGCCGACACCGATGCGAAGTACCGCCCCGAGGACCGCGACCGCGCGGCCAAACTCCTCGCCGAACTCCATAAACCCTGCATCGCTTACAAGGTCCTCGCCGCAGGCCGCAACGAGCCCCGCGAGGCAATCCCCTTCGCCGCGCGCCACCTCAAGCCCACCGACGTCATCGCCGTCGGCTTCTTCCCCAAGCATCGCGCGAACGAGATAAGGGAGGACGTCGAGATTCTCTGTGCGGCGCTGGCCAAGCAGCCGAGCGTGGGCGCCTGAGCGATGTCCGACAAGTCCCTCCGCGACCTCGTTGCCTTGAACCTGACCCTGCGATTCGGAGTGGCCGAGTACGAGCAACTGGTCGCAAGGCTCGGCGGGGTAGAGGCCCTGCGCCAGGCATCCACCCACACCCTCGAACACCAGGGCGGCCTCAGCCCAAGACTCGCCGCCGAGGTCGCGCGCCTGCTTCGCAGCGAATTGCCCGACGAGGAATTGGCCCAGACCACCCAGGCCGGGTTCGAGGTCATCCCCTTCAGCGCCCCAGCCTATCCCTCGCTCTTGCGCGTCATCGCCAACCCTCCGCTCGTGATCTACGTCCAGGGGCAGATGACGGCCGAGGACGAGATTGCCATTGCGATCGTCGGCTCGAGGCGCGCCACCCACTACGGCCTCACCCAGGCCGCCAGGTTGGCCTCGGAACTTGCTGCCAGAGGCATCACGATAGTCAGCGGCCTCGCCGAGGGAATAGACGCCGCGGCCCACCGTGGGGCGCTCGACGCCGGCGGGAGGACCATCGCCGTCCTCGGCGGCGGCCTCAAGCAGGTCTGGCCGACGGTCAATGCCGGCCTGGCCGACGAAATCTCCCGCAGCGGCGCCCTGGTGAGCGAATTCCCGCTCCACACCCCCACGTTGCGACCGTACTTCCCCCGTCGCAATCGCATCATCAGCGGCCTTTCCCGAGGCGTCGTGGTCGTCGAGGCACCCGCGCGCAGCGGCGCACTCATCACCGCCGACTGGGCGCTCGCACAGGGCCGCGAGGTTTTGGCAGTCCCGGGACGGGTGGACTCGCGCACCAGCCGCGGCTGCCATCGCCTGATCAAGGAAGGAGCCAAACTCGTCGAGTGGGCAGACGACGTCATCGCGGAACTCGGCCCTCTGGCCGCCGGCTTGAGGCCCGCGCCCCCGCGCCCCAAACCCACCCAAGAACCATCCCTCACCAACGACGAGCGCAAGATCCTCGCCGCCTTGACCACCGAGCCAACCCCAGTAGACGACATCGCGGCCGCCTGCGGAATGCCCAGCCAGGTGGTCGCGAGCCTCCTAATGGTCCTCGAACTAAAAAAGGCCGTCCAACAACTCCCCGGCAAGCGCTTCGTCCGCGTCCAGGAACAATGACCCCGACGCTCCTCAAGGCAGCGCAGGGAGCCTCATCCCGATGAAACGGAATAACCCCCAGGGGGACGGGAATCTCCCCGAAGGCACCCCCCTTCCCACGCGCCGCCTCAGTGCATCTCTGTCTCGACGCGGCCGAGTCCGTGGCGATAGTAGTGGAAGTGGACGTCGGGATGATCGGCCAGAAGGGACATCGGCACCGAAGTATCCGCCACCCGCTGCGAGATCATCAGGGCCGTCAGCCGTTGCCCGAACGGGTTATCGTGGTTCCCAGCCTGCCAGATCGAAACCCGCTCCGCCTTCCAAGTCTCCACCGGCCCCACCGTCGCCGCCTGAGTCGGCACCAACGCCACCTGGCCCCCACCGCTTGTCCGCGCGTTCTGGATGATCGTCATCGGGTGAAGATCCGTCACCCGCGTCCTCAACTTCCGATACTCCCCAGGAGGCGGAGGCTCCTCCATGTAAGGCGCCACGCGCCTCGGCGGGTCGTTGAACGCCCAGTGCTTCACCTCCCCCTGGCCCCCCTGCATCACCACACACCGGATCTCATCGTAACTCCGGCTATAAGCATCCAGGTCCCCCGTGGGAAAATGCAAGTGAGAGTCCGGCATGCGAAGGTTCGGCTCGATGCGAATGAAACACAACTCCAGGTCCGCCCGCGCGAACGACAACGGGTGGTCCATCCCCACCGGCTCCCCCTCCTCCACCCACTCGTCCATGCCCCAGAAATGCCCCTCCCGAACGTCTATCCCTAGGTCGTTGACGATCCGCGCAACCAACGGCAACTGCTCCGTCGGACCGATCGGCCCGCAGATGCCCGCCGGATTGTCCGCGCTCGACTGCTCCCACGCCCACACATACTCCAACGCCTCGGCACAATAGAAATCCTCGAGAGTGTCGTGGATATGCACCGTGAACCCAGGACGCGAAAGACCCACCAAATCGTCTGCGTCCTCGATCCTCGCAACGTCGTCCAGAAGCGCCGGGTCCAGGGTCGTGTAGTCCCACCACCCCGGCGCCACCTTGCTCAGCGGCCTGGCCATCCCCAAGCCTCCTTTCTAACCCAGCGAAGCCTCGTAGTCAGGGTCCGTCCAGCACGCATCCCCCAGGAGCGCGCTCAGCGGGTCGTCCCCCGGCCCAGCGAAGCCCAGATGCGAATGGCGCCGCCAACCCTCCGCAAACTCGAACCGACCGCTCATCTCCCCCACCCGGCGACACATCGCCTCCATCTCCCCAATGTAGGCCCCCATCCCCTGCGAAGCCTCCAGCCAATCCTTCTGACTGCGGTGTTCCGCCAGCATCCGCCGCTTCACATCCAGAACGGGCCCAATATCCACATACTGACCCGGCCTCACCAACCGCCGCAGCCCATCGCGCAAGCCGTGAGGGAGCGCGTGATACAACACCGTCGAACCGCCCCACGCCGCCGTCGGAGGATCACACTCGAAATTTCGCATCCCCCGCACGAACGCCGCAGTCACCAGAATCCGGCAAGCGTTCGTATGATCCTCCATGTAATCATCGGGAGAGGGAACCAGCATGACCGTCGGCTTCACCTCCCGAACCACCGCCGCAGCCCTCGCAACCAAAGACGGCGAATAGTAGAGCATAATATCATCGGCCAGCGGCGGGTGATACACCGCCCCGGCAATCGCAGCCGAAGCCTCCGCCTCTTCGCGGCGGATAGCCACAATCGCATCCTTCTCCTCCGTCGCAGTCCCACACGAACCGTTCGCCAGATTCCACATATGTATCTCGCACCCCGCCTCCTTCAGACGCAGAAGCGTCCCCGCGAAAAGAAACTCTATGTCATCGGGATGAGCCGCCGCCGCCAGCGCCACCGCCCGACCGCTCGCCATTCCAACGTCCTCACGCCCCTCCCCACACCCCCCGCATCCTAACCCCACCCCCACCACATGTCAACCAGCGCACATCCACATATCCCCAACCCACAACCCCCTCGCGCCGCAACGCCTTTCGCCATCGGAGAGTGGATCACGTCAAGGCTACCGAGATTATCAATCGTCTTGCTTACGTGCTCAACGCCTTTCGGCATCGGAGGGTGGATCACAACAAACCCACGGCGGCGGGGCAAGGCCACCAATGTGTGCTCAACGCCTTTCGGCATCGGAGGGTGGATCACCCCTGTGCGCTACACCAAGAAGCGTTCTCCAATCGCGTGCTCAACGCCTTTCGGCATCGGAGGGTGGATCACGAGCGAGGTCGGGCTTTATTCCTCCCCAGCGCTAAGGTGCTCAACGCCTTTCGGCATCGGAGGGTGGATCACCTCGGCTGGCGGCTCGGTCCCTGGGTGGGGCTGGCAAGTGCTCAACGCCTTTCGGCATCGGAGGGTGGATCACCCATCTGAAACGCTCGCTCCCTAAGCTCGCAAAGGCGTGCTCAACGCCTTTCGGCATCGGAGGGTGGATCACTGGTCGTCTTGGCCCCGGTGGCTCAAGTCGTTGAGGATGTGCTCAACGCCTTTCGGCATCGGAGGGTGGATCACAGTCAATGGCCGGGATTGTGTAGCAAGGGCGGTCACAGGGGTGCTCAACGCGTTTCGGCATCGGAGGGTGGATCACCGGCCGTGTGCCTTCCAATGCACGGCTTCCCAGTCATTGTGCTCAACGCCTTTCGGCATCGGAGGGTGGATCACGTGATCATCGGGCGCCACCCCGCAACGAACCGCGTCCTGATGTGCTCAACGCCTTTCGGCATCGGAGGGTGGATCACTTCTTTTAGCTCCGACCTCATTGCCTCGCCTCTTATGTGCTCAACGCCTTTCGGCATCGGAGGGTGGATCACCCGGCCATCCCAACCGTTCGCCCAGGCCGCTTCAAGAAGGTGCTCAACGCCTTTCGGCATCGGAGGGTGGATCACGTCCCCCAGCACGTCCCCGTCCCTCGCGTCCCCCAGCACGTCCCGTGCTCAACGCCTTTCGGCATCGGAGGGTGGATCACACGCGCCAGTCAACGCTGTGGTCTGGCCAGGCGACGACGA
>CAYYCI010000016.1:0-17313 GCA_964470215.1 uncultured Planctomycetota bacterium | reverse complement strand
CCGTGGCGGCGCCGCAAAGCGGGCGGGTTGCGCGGCAATGGCGCCGCATGTATGATTGTCCGCGAGAGACGCGCGAGGGCGTTCGATGAAACTGTGGGTCTGGCGCGGCATCCGGATCGAGGTGCCGGACGACTGGGAGATGTTGCTCTTCTCGCGCGAGGCGCGCGCGGGGCGCTGCGCCTTCGCCGACCGATATCAATTCCGCCTCGAGTTCAGTTGGCGACAGGGCAACGCCAGGCCCGACATGGAACGCATGCTCTCCGACTACCTGGGCAAGTTGCGCCTCGAGGGCACCGTGCCCGACGCCCGCGAGGTGCGCAACGGCCCCTTCCGAGGCATCGAGGGACGTCAGGAGGGAATCCCGACCTCGCGATTCGGCCTCTACCTCGAGCGGCTCGGCTGCCTGGTGGAGTTGGTCTTTCTGTGGCCTGAGGCCCGCGATGCCGACCTCGAGCGAGCGGTGCTGGGGAGCATCGAGCCGGAGTTGCCGTGGGCCCAGGGTCTTCAACACTGGCGGGCCTTCGGCCTGGACGTGCTGACCCCGGGGTCGCTGACCCTCAGCGAGTGTCGCAACGAGCCGGCCAACGCCGCTCTGACCTTCACGAGTCCTCGCTCCCAGACGACCGAGCGATTCATGCGGCTCGGGTTGGTGGAGGAGTGGCTGGAGTGGCCGATAGAGCAATGGCTGCGCAGCCGGACGCCCCGCGACGCCACGATCACCGCGGTCGAAGCGACGAGCGAGGGCGGCCACGAGCGGGTGGTGTTGACTGGGCGGCGTCGGCCGGGGTTCCTTCGCAAGGCGGCGCCTTATGTGGCAACCGCGTGGCGCTGCCCGGCCGACGGGCGGCTCTATGCGATGACCTCCTGCGGGTCGGATGCCCCGTCACTGGGCCATAGGCTCTCGTGTTGCAGCGAGATGGAGTTGCGAGCGTGAGCGGTCTCGCCACCGCGGCCTCGTGGCGTCGGACCCTCGAGGCCGTCCCGATACGAAACTCGGCGGCTCGGCTGGTCGAGCGGGGCGAGGGCGAGTTGTGCCTGGCGGTGCCGGTGCGGCGGCCGCGCTGGATGGTGCCCCCGATCTCGTGGGTGGTGCCGCTGGCGGCCGAGCGCCGCGTGAGGCTCGACCGCCTGGGCTGCGAGGTATGGGACCTTTGCGACGGGCGGCGGAGCGTCGAGGAGATGGTTGACGCCTTCGCTGCCCGCCACGCGCTCAGTTTCCACGAGGCGCGGGTGGCGGTGACAGGTTACCTGCGCGAACTCCTCAGGAGAGGGCTGCTCGCCATAGCGATGGGCCAAAGCGCAACCGGCGACCGAAAGGCCACCGGATGACCCTTCGAGCCGTCATCATTGGGTTCGTTTGTGCCGCGGCTGTCTGCGCGTTTTGTTTCTTCAACGACTTCGTCATAAAGCAGACCTTCCTGGTCGGCAACTACATGCCGATCTCGGTCTACGGCGGGCTGCTGGTCTTCCTCCTGGTCGTCAATCCCATCCTGTTGAAACTCTCGCGGCGTCTGGCGCTCAGCGGCCGCGAGTTGGCGGTCATCGTAGCGCTCACTCTGGCCGCCTGCTACGTTCCTGGCCGGGGGCTGATGCACTACTTCTTCACCTTCCAGGCCATGCCCCATCACTACAAGCGCACCGAGGCCGGCTGGAAGAAGATGGGGGTCGTGGAACTGGCGCCGCGCCAGATGCTCTTGAGTGTGGCGCCGGAGTATTCACTTTCGGACATTCGCTCCGGCTCCCCGGCCGAGGTGGTCAAGCGCCTCCTGGCCGATGACCCGGTGGCAAGACGCCTCCGCGACCGACTCGACGAGCGCTCGCGCCAACTCCTCGCCCGGTTGGCCCGGGGCGTGAAGCCAACCGAGGACAACCTCCGGTGGTTGCGCGAGGCTCTCAACTCGCTGGTGGGGCAGCCGGACCTTGCGCGGGAACTCCCCATCGAGGAACTGGCCCTGCCCGCCGAGGGCAAGCGTCTGGTCGCTCGCCCACAGGAGGAACTCGACGAGGAGGACCGGCGGCGTCTGAATCGCTACGCCCTCGACGCCGTGCTCGGCTCGTCGGTTCGCTCGCTGGCCGAGAAGGAGGACGTGGCCATCGGGGGCTTCGTCCAGGGCTTGAGCAAGGGCGAGAAACACATCGACCTCCTGAGCGACGTGCCGTGGTATGCGTGGTGGCGGTCGTTGAGGTTCTGGCTGCCGCTGCTCCTTTCAATTTCCATCGCTCTCATCGGCCTTGCGGTGGTGGTCCACAGGCAATGGTCGGACCACGAGCAATTGGCCTATCCGATCGTCTCGTTCGCGAACACCCTCCTGCCCACCGAGGGCGAGGCTCGCGGCGGGGTGTTCGGGCAGAAGGCGTTCTGGATCGGACTCGGGGTGGTGCTGGTCATCCACCTGAACAACTACGCGTGTGAGTGGTGGCCGCGCTACCTGGTGCGTGTGCCGGTTTACTTCGACTTCCGGTCCCTCTCGCCGCTGATCCCGGCGCTCCAGCGCGGCGGGGACTGGCGGCTGATGAATCCGACGGTTTACTTCACCCCGATCGGGTTCGCGTTTTTCCTGTCCACGGATGTTTCGTTCTCGCTGGGGATCGCGCCCTACGCCTATGCCATCGCCACGGGGGTGCTGATGGGCTATGGCATATCGGTGCGAGGCGGCGGGTTCATCGCGCTGAACATCGAGAAGTTTCTCTTCGGCGGGGCCTACTTCGGGATGTTTCTCGTCCTCCTCTACACTGGCCGCCACTACTACCTGAGCGTCTTCCGCCGCGGCGTGTTCATCCCGACGCGCGAAGAGGTCGAGGGCCACGCGGTGTGGGGCGCGCGGGTGTTCCTGGTCTTCGCCGGGCTTTTTGCCGCGCAGTTGGCGCTGGTGGGCCTGCCGTGGTACCTGGCCGTGGCCTACACGATCGGGGCAACGATGATCTTCACGGTCATAAGCCGCCTGGTTTCCGAGACTGGTGTTTTCTTCATCCATGCGTATCACTTCCCGTGCGTGATGCTATGGGGATTCCTGGGGGCCAGGGTCCTCGGGCCTCGCTCGATGCTCATCATGTTCATGGTCAGCGCGCTATTGCTCATAGACCCGCGCGAGGCGGTCATGCCCTTCTTCTCCCAGGCGCTCAAGCTCGTTGATCTCAACAAGGAAAGGGTGGGACGAGTGGCAAGGGTGGGGGTCGGGGCGCTGGCGCTGGGATTCGTCGTGGCGATCCCCGTCACGCTCTATCTCCACTACGACCTCGGGGTGGGCAAGGTCACCGATGGCTGGACGCGCGGCGTGCCCCGCATGCCCTTCGACGCCACGGTGGCCGCGATGGAACGCCTCGAGAACCAGGGGCTGCTCGCGCAGGCGGGCAAGTTCACCGGCCTGGAGTGGCTGCGGAACATCACCCCGAACCGCCAGTGTGTGCTGGCGTTCTTCATCGCCCTGGGCCTGGTTCTGCTCTTCGCCGCGGCAAGGCTGCGTTTCCCGCGCTGGCCGTTCCATCCCGTGATGTTCATCGTCCTCGGCACATTCCAGAGTCGCACCCTCGCCTTCTCGTTCTTGATCGGTTGCCTCATCAAGGTCCTGGTCACCAAGTATGGCGGCGCGGCGGGCTACCGCCGCGTCAAGCCGTTCATGGTGGGGGTGATAGCCGGGGACATGCTCGGCGGGCTGGTTCCCATGGTGGCCGGGGCGATCTACTATTTCGCCACGGGCGAGCCGCCCAAGCGCTTCCTGGTCCTGCCGCTATGAGCGCGATAGTCGTAGAAGAACAACCCGTCCTGAGCCTCGCGCGGACCGTTCAGATAACCGCCAACGGCATCCGCTATCGCCTCTTCCGCTCGATGGTCACCGTGGTGGTCGTGGCGGTGGCCGTGGCGTTCCTGATGAACATCCTGACCGAGAGCCTGTTGCGGAAGGCGCTGGGTCGGAACGCCGGCGCCCGGGTCACCGAACTGCGCCAGGCTGCCATCTGGGCGAGCAATCTCACCCAGCCGGGAACGACCGAGGAGATACTCGCCCGTCTGGCGACATCGCGGCCTGGCGGTCCGGCCTTCCGCGAGGCCGCGCGGCTGGGCGCTCTCGACGCCAAACAGCTCGAGACCCTCCACGCGGGGGCGCGGTCGGCGATGACCCACCTGCGCTTTTTCGCCAGGCTCGACTACGGCCACAGGCGAGCGCTGGTCAGGGACGCCCGCGGCACCGACATCTTCGACGCCCTCCAGGGCGAGGCGGCGTTGTCCCGCTTCAAGCGAAGGCTCAGGGCCTTCCGCTCGGTCCGGCTGCCGACCGCCGTGGCCGACCTCGAGCGATTCCTGGCCGACTGGCCGCGGCTCGAGGCGCTGGTCGAGCGGGTTCGCCGGGGCCGTGCCCGGGCAATAAAGGCGGTCGCGACCGCTCTGAAGGGCAAGCGCCTGATGGATGCGCTGGCCGAGGCCGACGGCTGGTTCGGCGAGGCGGTTCGCCGGGCAGGTTTCGAGTTCGACCCGGCGACCGCGCGCTCGGTGGCGCGCGAGGCCCGCCGCATGCTCGACATGCGAACCGTCGAGAGCACGATCGGCTCCCAGGAGATGCGGCGGGCAATCGCCGGCTACCTGGACCTCTTGCCCGACGACGTGAACATCCCGACCCTGTGGGGTCTTTTGCGAAAGCGCAATGGCGCCGAGTGGTTCGTCGCCAGGCAGAAGGAACTCGCCGGCCCGGCAGCCAGTTTCGCCCCCCAACGCCTCGTCGAGTTGGCGAGGGTGGAGGCCGAGGTCCGCGCCCTCTCGCGGGTCGAGCGCCTCGGCGGCTACCAGCCCGAGGGCTTCTTCGGCAGCGAGAGGATGGGCTGGCTGGTCTTCGCCTCGATGCTCGTTTGCGTGGTCGGGATATCTAACTCGATGCTCATGTCGGTCACCGAGCGATTCCGCGAGATCGCCACCCTGAAGTGCCTGGGTGCCCTCGACGGCTTCATCATGGGGATGTTCGTCCTTGAGGCGCTGTTTCTGGGCGCCGTGGGCGGAGCGATGGGAGCCGCTCTCGGCGTCGGGCTGGGCACGGCCAGGATGCTCGCCGTCGTCGGCAGCCTGGCCATCAGGTGGTTCCCATTGGGTCAGGTGCTCCTCGCCATGCTCGGCTCGGCGGTCCTGGGCGTCGTCCTGGCGGCCGTGGCATCCGTCTATCCGTCGCTGAAGGCCGCCAGGCTGGCCCCGATGGAAGCGATGCGAATCCAGTGAGATGACACAGGGCAAACGACGCGTCATCATCCGCACGGTGGACCTCAAGAAACACTACCTGATGAAGGGGGTGGTGACCGAGGCCCTGCGCGGGGTGAGCGTCGAGGTCTACACTGGCGAGTTCATCTCGGTGATGGGGCCATCGGGTTCGGGCAAGACCACCTTTTTCAACATGATCGGCGGCCTCGACAGCCCGACGAGCGGGCGGGTGTTCATTGACGAGGTGGACGTTGCCCAACTGACCGCCATCGAACTGGCCTTCCTGCGTTGTCGCAAGATCGGCTACATCTTCCAGGAATACAACCTCATCCAGTACATGACGGCGCTCGAGAACGTGATGATCCCGATGGCGTTCGGCGGTCTGGCGCCCGACGAGGCCAGGCGTCGAGGAACGGAACTCCTCGAGTTGGTCGGGCTGGGCGACAGGTGGGCACATCGCCCCATCGAGATGTCGGGCGGCCAGCAACAGCGCGTGGCGATCGCCAGAGCAATGGCTAACTACCCCAGCATCCTCCTGTGCGACGAGCCGACCGCCAATCTCGACCTGCGCACCGGCCGCGAGATTCTCGAGATTCTTCGCCGCCTCAACCGCGAGCGCGGCGTGACCATCATCTGCGCCACACACGACTACCGCATGCTCGACATCTGCGACCGCCTGATGTGGATTCGCGACGGGGCCATCGAGCGAGTGGCCCGACGCGACGAGGTCCACGTCGAGGTCGGCTACATCGCGGGCGAGCAAGAGTGAGTTCATGAGGCGATTGTCTGTCATCTCGGTGGCGATTCTCTGGGCGGGCCTTGGCGGGGCCTCCGAGCAGTTCGCCCGCGACTGCCGGGCGCTCTGCCGAGCCAGCCATCGCCTCAGCGGCACCGCGGAATACCACCGCGCGGCCGCCTACGTGGCCGCGCAACTCCGCGCCGCCGGCGCCGACGCCGTCATCGTCCAGCCCTTCCCCTCGGCCCAGACGACCGTCAAGCGCTGCGAACTCGTCCTGGGGGCAGGCGGCGAGAGGAAAAGCCTGCCTCTCCTGCCGGCCCGGCCCAATGGCATCGTCCCGCCGGTGAGTCCGCCCGAGGGGATTACGGGGGAAATCCTGCACGCCGGCAAGGGCTCGCTGGGCGACTACGGCCCACGCTCGCCCGAGGGCAAGATCGTGGTTCTCGACTACAACTGCGGCGATGGGTGGCTTCGCGCCTTCCGTCTTGGCGCGAAGGCCGTGGTCTTCGTGCGCGAGGGGCGGTGCGAGTCGCGCCACGCCCACCACACGGTCGCAAATGCCAATCTTCCGAGATTCTTCTACCCCGGCGCGGCATCGGACCTGCCCGAAGGGGCCACGGCCACCGTCCACAGCGAGGTGCCGTGGGTGCCGAGCGAGGGGCGGAACGTCCTGGCCTTCTTCGAGGGGACTTCGCCACAGTTCGGCCAGGGGGCGGACGAGGTGGTGGTCGTGGCGGCGAACCTGGACAGTTTCGGCGAGGTGCCGCGCCTTAGTCCCGGCGCGCGGGGAGCGGCCAATTGCGCCGCGCTGCTCGAACTCGCTCGCCACCTCGGAAGCCACCGCCCGCGTCGCCACGTCCTTCTGGCTTTCCTCGACAACCAGGCGCGCGGCCACGCCGGCTGCATCGCGCTCTACCGGGCCATTGACCAGAGCGAGCCGACCATTCGCCTGGCCAACCGCGAGAGGTCGCTGGCCAACGAAAAGACCTTCATCGCCGAGATGATGGCCCTCCTGGAGAGGCCGAATCCCCACGAGGCCGACTCCCCGGTCCGACGCGAACTCGTGAACCGCCTCAAGCAATTCGCCGCCACCAAGGCATTCGACCTGCGCAATCGCCTCTACATCCTCAGGACCGACCGGTCGGCGGAGGCGGCGGCCGACCGCGAGGCCGAGGTCGAGAGGCTCGAGGCCGAGAAGCAACGCTGGAACGACCTCCTCCGGGCCCTCGCCCGACGGCGGGCCACCAAGGCGGTCGAGGAGCAGCTCCGCCAGGCGCTCGAGCACGTGCGAGCCACCCTCGCGCGCCGCCTCGAGGAACTGGACCTGGAGGAGAGGGCCCTGGCTGCCGACAAGCAGATCAACGACCTGGTGGGCGAGGCGGTCATCGTGCTCCACGCCTCGTTGCTCCTCGGCGATGCCACACGCCGATGGGGCCTTGTGATCGGGGGCGACTCGTCGTTCCGCAATCCCAACGACAACCCCGGCCTCTACGGCAAACTCCAAGCGGTGTTCCTCAACGCGGCGAAGCGGCTGGGCGATGCCGTGGCGGGTTTCGAGCGCGCGAGCGCCGACGGCACCCTCGACCCGCCCAGGCTCCTGTGGGCCGCGCCACACCTGGTCCACAGCGGGGAGGTGGCCGGGCGGCTGGGCATCTACAACCTCGCCCTCGCCACGGCCCAGGAGAACCTTCCCCGCGAGGGCACGCCCGACGACACCCTCGAGGCTCTCGACCTCGCGGGCCTCGAGGCCCAGGCCGACGAGGTTGTCCGCATGCTGGCCGAGGTGGCGAGCGACGAGGGCCTGTCGCTGCGGCGCTCGATCGTGGCCGACAACTTCTACGTCTTCCCGGAGTTCGCCTCGGACAATCGTCCCCGCGGCCCGATGGTCATGGGGCGCCTGCCGGGGAGCGCGATGCCCGACAGGCCCATGCCAAACGCCATCGTCCAGGTCTTCTACCGCGCGCGTGGCCAGCCGCCGTATGCCGACCTGGCCTACAACCCCAGGAAGCCTTATGCCTTCGACGATTTCGCCCTGGTGCGGAGCAACCAGAACGGCTCCTACGGGCTCGGACCGGCGCCGCGCTGGACTGGGGTGATGCGCGGCTTCGCTGCGACCTTCGACGAGCGCGGGGCGGTGGCTATGGCCTGTGAGCGCCAGTCCCAGACCGCGGTCATCACCCGGCTGAGCACGTTCAGGTGTCGGGGCGGGGTGGCGGTCCTGCCGCCGAGGTTGCGCTTCCTGCCGGCGAGGGTGTTTCGCGCGCGGGGCGACAGCCCGCTCGGGGACGATCGCTCCTTCTACGAGACCATAGACGGGGTGTTCTACTGGTATTGCGAGCCGAAGGTCAGGCGGGTGAAGTTTTTCGGCGAGCAGGCGGTCATCGGACTGGTCAACGAGTCAAAGGCGGTTGCCGCCACGACGGTCAACCCGCGCCGAGCAAGAGGCAGCCAGCCGGAGGGCGTGGGCTTCCCGATGGAAGGCGCCTGGCAGGCGCCGCGCAGCAGCCCCCGCTCGGCTGGCGACCTGTGGCGTCTGAACGAGGCGCGGCTCGAGGCCCTGCGCTCGCGCGGGGTGGCGAGCAGTTCGCTCGAGGAACTCCACGGCCGCGCCGAGGACCTCCTGGTGGCCGCGCGGGACGCGTCCTCGGTGGCCGCGCGCGAGGCCCTGGCCGCCTGCGCTTTTCTGGCCGAGCGGCCGGTCTATTCGCTGACCCGCGCCTCGCTCAACGACCTGGTGCGGGCGGTGTTGGTGCTTCTGGGGCTTTCGGTGCCATTTGCCTTCGCGCTCGAGCGGCTGCTGGTCGGCGCGACGAATGTCTATCGCCAGATCGGGTGGTTCGCGGGCTTTTTCGTTCTGACCTTCGTGGTGCTTTTCCTCTCGCACCCGGCCTTCGCGATAGCCAAGACGCCGGTGATCATCTTCCTGGGGTTCGCGATCATCGTGTTGGCCTCTCTGGTGATAGTGATCATCATGCGGCGCTTCGAGGTCGAGTTGAAGGTCGTTCAGGGCCTTCGGACGACAGTCCACGCGGCGGACGTCTCGCGCTTCAGCACGGTGATGGCGGCGGTGAGCATGGGCATCTCGACCATGCGCCGCCGCCCCATGCGCACCGCGCTCACCGCCATCACCATCGTCATGCTCACCTTCACGATCCTGTGTTTCGCCTCCTTCGGCACCCAGACCGGAATAGTGCGGCTCTTCGTCGGACCCCTGCCCGGCCACAGCGGGGTGTTCATCCATCGGGTGAACTGGCGCGAACTCAACGAGGGGATGCTCGAGGTGATCGGCGGTCGCTGGGGGAAGAATGCCACGCTGTGCACCCGCTACTGGATTTCTCCGACGACCCCTCAGAACCAGGGGCCATTGCTCAGCCGGGCCGACGGCAGCGACCCGCAGCCGCTCCGAGGCCTCCTGGGAATTGATGCGGCGGAACTGCGCGCGAGGCCGGACATGGCCGCGCTCCTCAAGGCCGACCCCGAGACCTGGGACAAGACGGTCCTCCTGACCGAGGCGGCGGCCCGCCAGGCGGGGCTGAAGCCGGGCGACGAGGTTCTCCTGGGGGGCCTTCGCCTCGTGGTCGGGCCGCTGGTGGATGGCAGCGCGCTCTCCGGCCTGAAGGACATGGACGAGAGCAGCATCCTCCCGGTGGATTTCGTGGAGATGCAGGGGATGCTTGCCCAGACGCCCGAGGAGGACCTCTCGGCGGCGCTGGCCCAACAGAGCTGGGCCTCGCTGCCCACCGACTCGGTGGCGATTGTCTCGTCGGCGAACGCGGCTCGCATGGGAGCGAGGCTCCACGCCATTTCGCTCTACACGGCCGACCCCCGCCAGGCCGGGTCGCTGGCCGAGGCGGTGGCGAGGGTCTTCCCGCTGCCGGTGGTCGCCACGCGCGCCGACGGGGTTTACCGCCACGTGCTCGGCACCGTGGTCGAGGCGAGCGGAGCGGGCGACTTGCTCTTCCCGATAGTGCTCGGCGGACTGGTGATCTTCGGCACGATGCTCGGCTCGGTGGCCGACCGCGAGAAGGAAATCTACACGTTCAGTTCCCTGGGCCTGGCGCCGCCGCATGTGGCCAGCCTGTTCTTCGCCGAGGCGACCGTTTACTCGGTCCTGGGGGGCCTGGGCGGGTACCTCCTGGCGCAAGCCTCGATGAAGGTCCTCGGCTGGCTCGCCACCTATGGCCTCGTCAGAGTGCCCGAGATGAACTACTCCTCGACCAACGCCATCGTGACCATCCTGTTGGTGATGGCCACGGTGTTGGTCTCCTCGATCTATCCTGCGGTGAAGGCCTCGCGGAGCGCCAACCCGGGCATCCTCCGGACCTGGCGCCTGCCCCCGCCGAAAGGCGACCTTTTCGAGATCGTCTTCCCCTTCACGGTCTCCGAGTACGACTTCACGGGGATCGTGAGTTTCTTGAAGGAACACTTCGAGAACTACGGGGAGAGCGGCCTGGGGAAGTTCATGGCCCGCCAGCCGCGGCTGGCGCTCTCCGGGGATGGGTCGCTGGTTCTGAAAGCCGACCTTGCCCTCGCCCCCTACGACCTGGGGGTGACGCAGTCGTTCGAGTTGTGGAGCCGCCCGAGCGAGATCGAGGGGATAGACGAGGTGGCGATCAGGATAAGGCGCAAGTCGGGACAGCCGCGCGACTGGCGCCGCCTCAACAAGGTCCTCCTGGACGACCTTCGTCGCCAGTTCCTCATCTGGCGCGCGCTCCCGCAACAGACCATGGAACTCTACCGCGAACGCACGCTGGTGGAACTGGCCGAACTGAAACAGCAGACGCGACAAGGCAATGGCCAGACGAGTTGACGCCGAACTCGAGGAATTCCGCTCCCTGATGGAGGTGCCCTCCTCCTTCGAGGAGGGCTTCAACTGGAGTTCGCTCCTCGGGGCGCTCTTCATCTCGTTCATCATGGTCCCCGGCGCCATCTACATGGGGCTCCTGGCGGGCACCCAGCAGGTGGGGCTTGCCGCTCAGTGGGTCACGGTGATTCTTTTCGTCGAGGTGGCCAAGCGCGCTCACCGCGAACTGAACCGTTCGGAGATTTTCGTCCTCTTCTTCATGGCCGGTTCGGCGATGGCCATGCCTTTCTCTGGGCTGTTGTGGCAGCAGTTCTTCGCGCGAAGCGACGCCGCCACGGCGTTCGGCATCGCCAAGGGCCTGCCACACTGGTACGCCCCACCGCCCGAATCCTCGTCCTACGCCGAGCGGACGTTCTTCCACCGCGACTGGCTGCCGGCGATCGGGCTGGTGGTCTTCGGCACTTTCTCCAGCCAACTTTCCTCGATGCTGCTCGGCTACGGGCTTTTCCGGCTGACCAGCGACGTCGAGCGTTTGCCCTTCCCGATGGCGCCGGTGGGCGCGCAGGGCATCCTGGCCGTCGCCGAGGAATTCGAGCTGAAAGACCCCGAGGAGAAGCAGAAGGCGTGGCGGTGGCGGGTCTTCGCCATCGGCGGCGCGATCGGCCTGGGCTTCGGCTTGCTCTACCTGGGCCTGCCGACCATCACGGGGGCCCTGACCGGCCGGCCCATCCAGATTCTGCCCATCCCGTTCTCCGACTTCACCCCCACCACCCAACACTACCTCCACGCCGTGGCCACGGGGATGGCCTGGGACCTCGGGAACGTGCTCCTGGGGATGGCGCTGCCGTTCTTCGCCATGCTCGGCAGTTTCATCGGCCTGGTCGTCACCGTCGTCGCAAACCCGGTCCTCTACCACCACGAGATACTCCACTCGTGGGCCCCGGGCGACAACACCATCCAGACCCTCTTCAAGAACAACGTGGACTTCTACTTCAGTTTCCAGATAGGGATCGCGCTTGCGATAGCGATCGGGGGGCTCGCCCAGGTGGTGAGCCGCATCCGCCAGAGGCGAGCGAGAGGCGAGGTGCGGCGAGCCGTCGGCCCGCCGCCCGGCCGAGGGGACATCCGCGCCTGGCTTGTCCTGCTGTGCTATTTCATCATCACCCTCGCCTACATCCTCATCTCCGGCATCCTCATAGACTGGCACCCGGGGGTGATGGTGGTGTTGGTGGTTCTGGGCTTTGTGTACACGCCGCTGATAAGTTACGTCACGGCCCGCCTGGAGGGCATCGCGGGCCAGGTGGTCCAGATACCGTTCATCCGCGAGGCCAGCCTCATCCTGAGCGGCTATCGCGGGGTGAAGTGTTGGTTCCTGCCCATTCCGATCGCCAACTATGGCCGCATGACCGTCTTCTACCGGCAGTGTGAACTGACGGGCACGAAGTTCACGAGCATCTGGAAGAGCCGACTGATCCTCTACCCGATCATCCTGGCCAGTTCGATCTTCTTCATGAACTTCATCTGGAGTCTGGCCGAGATTCCCTCGGCCGTCTATCCGTTCGCTCAGAGGATGTGGGAGTTCCGGGCCCAGAACGCCTGCATCATGTTCTCCTCGACCCTCGGCGAGTACTCCATCTTCGAGGAAGCCTTCAACTGGACCTACCTGGGCTGCGGCGTGGGGTTCGGGGTTTCGCTCTTCGCGGCCATGAGCGCCCTCGGAGCCCCGGTTTTCCTCGTCTATGGGGTCGTGCGGGGCCTGGGCCAGACCATGCCCCACGTCGTCATTCCGCAGTTCATCGGCGCGCTCCTCGGCCGCTACTACTTCCGCCGGCGCCTCAAACTCAAGTGGAGGCAATACGCCCTCGTCCTCACCGCGGGCTACATGTGTGGCATGGGCCTCACCGCAACCCTTTGCATCGGAATCACGTTCCTGAGCAAGGCCGTGATTCAACTGCCGTTCTGAGAGGCGATGGAAGAGCGCGAGGTTCTAATTCGCATTCGCGGCCTCAACAAGGAATACCGCATGGGCGGAACGGTCGTCCATGCCCTCCGGGACGTCAACCTCGAGGTTTATCGCGGCGAGTATCTCTCGATCATGGGGCCGTCGGGTTCCGGGAAGAGCACGCTCTTCAACATGATCGGCGCCCTCGACCGTCCCACCTCGGGCGAGGTCTCGGTGGCGGGCCTCGACCTCAACTCGTTGGGCAGCCGCCAACTGGCCTACTTCCGCGGCAACCACATCGGCTACGTCTTCCAGTCCTACAACCTCCTCCCCGCCTACACCGCGCTGGCCAACGTCGTCATCCCGCAACTCTTCAGCGGGAAGTCCTACGAGGAGGCCACCGAGCGCGCCAGGGCGGTCCTCGAGCGGGTCGGCCTGGGCCACCGCCTGCACCACCGCCCCGACGAACTCTCCGGCGGACAGCAACAGCGGGTGGCCATTGCCAGGGCACTCGCCAACAACCCGACCATCATCCTCGCCGACGAACCGACCGGCAACCTCGACCTCCACACCGGCGAGGAGATCATAGAACTCCTCCACAGCCTCAGTCGCGAGTTAGGTGTCACTGTCATCACCGCCACCCACGACCACAAGATGCTCGAGGTCTCCGACCGCATCGTTTGGATCAAGGACGGCACGATCGAGAAGGTCCAGCGCCGCGAGGACGTCCACATCCGCAGCGGCGCCATCCGCTAGCGCCACGACCCGCCATCACCTCCCCGGTTCGGTAGCACATCTGTGAGGAAACCCCCAATGGCAGCGCGCCGGGGCTGTGGGCTTTGGCACGCTTTTTGCACCGCAATCAATTGCCCGGCGAGAAGGAAAAGAATGTCCTGGCTGCCTGCCAATTCCGCTCGTTGTTCCAACCCACCGCACAGGGGATGCTTCGCGTCTTCTCGGCAAGGCGTTCTTTTCCTTCTCGCCTGCGCTGGAAACCCACGATGCACAAAAGCGTGCCAAAGCCCACAGCCCCGGTCCCTTTCAAGACCACGCGCAGGTTTCCTTCATGGTCTCAGGCTTTCCACCCTGTGCCCGGGAGCCGCCCCCAATCCCCACCGCGTTCATCCCCATTTGTCCGCGTCCGTCCGTGCTCGGCCGTGCCCATGGGTCGGGGGGGGGTCTCCGCAGCGAGCTCGTCCTTGGCGGTCTTCAGGTGGCTCTCGCCTTGAGAATGCACTCTGGCGCACTTCAGGGATTCATATGCTTATGCCTTCTTTGGCCGCATAATAGACGATACGGCCCACGTCGTGTTCCCTCTCGGCGAATCGCCCGGCCGAGATGCTCACCTGCCTGATGTTCTCTTCCTGGGGCTAACCGTTCACGATGTCCACAGTGCCTTTGTTGAGCGGTCTATACGGCTGCCCTGGGACAAGCCTGCCTTCGCGAACGAATCCTTCCGGCCGATCGGCAAGACGATCTATCAGGCGATTACGCCATTGCCTGAGCGTTTTCTCGCTGGCCGGCGCTTTCGCAAGGTCGCGCTCTTCCTTCGGACCCGACTGTAGATCGAAGAGCTGCTCCTCGCCTGAGTAAGGACGCCAGATGTATTTGTATCGTCCGTCGGTAAGAGCGTGGAAGGCCTGTGCCTTACTGTAGCAGGGGGCGTGCTCGAAGTGCAGATAAGGCCTGACATTCTTCTTTTCTCCACGCAGTATGGGACACAGGTTCACACCGTCGGTATATGTCGGCGCTTTCACTTCAGCAAGGGACAGCAGCGTGGGCATAACATCTTCCAGCGACACCGGCTCGTGAATTCGCCGGTTCGCGGCGAGCTTCAACTCAGGCGAGGCTGTGATGATAAATGGTATGTTTGCCGATCCCTCGTAAGGTTCACACTTGCGGAAGTAGCCGTGGTCGCCGAGCATTTCGCCGTGGTCTGCGATAAAGACGATGATCCAAGGGCGGCCGGCCTTTCGGCTGCGGGCCTTGAAGTGTTCGATCAGGGGGCCGATCTGGGCGTCTATATGGTCGATCAAGCCGAAATAACCTGCCTGGGCCCGCCTGAGCGTTTCGCCCTCGAGCAGGATGCGGTGGCCTCTCGCGTCGCCCGCAGGCGAGAGCGTGTCCCACTGGACCCAATCGCCGTGGGCCGGGGCCGGGCGCTCGGAACGGTAGTTGTCGTCGAAGAAGTTCTTCGGTGGGAATAGCGGCGGGTGTGGGGCGTAGAACGATGTCGTCAAAAAGAGCGGTTTGTCCGGGGCGGTTTCTTTGACGATCTGAAGCGATCTATCAACGATCCACTCCGTGGGATGCCACTCGTGCGGCAAGGGCCAGGGCTTTGCCTGCCAGTAATTGTAGGTCAGGTGCATCTTGTCGATTACCAGGTTTCTTATGCCTCCTGTTTTCGGAGCAACTCCACGCAGGAACTTGTCGTAGTCGTCGTTGCCGACATATGTCGAGCCCAGTATGCTCTCCCGGTACCCGCACGAGCCGCTTTTCCTGTGTTGGTGCATGTTCCTGCCGACCAGGACGGTTCTGTAGCCGGCCGTGGCGAGAAGACCGGGCAGTGTCGGGGTCCTTATCGGTTTTGCGGCGTAACCCACCACACCGCTGGCCTGCGGGGAAAGGCCGGTCAAGAGCGCGTATCGGGCGGGCATGCAGGATGGCACGGGGGTATATGCCCGCCGAAAGAGGACCCCCTCGCGGGCAAGGGCGTCTATGTTCGGTGTGCAGACCGCCGGATGGCCCAACAGAGACAGGCAATCGCCCCGCATCTGGTCCGGCATAATGACCAGGATATCGGGCCTTGTCCTCTGGCTCCCGTCATGAGAGGGAGGCTCGGCCGCTGTGGCGGAGGCGGTATTGCTCACGAGCGCAGCACTGCCGAGCGCCGCGAGGTTTGCCATGAAATCCCGACGGTTCACTCTCTTGCCTGCCATATCATTGCTCCTGAGCGTGACTTCGGCTTTAGTGCCGAGACACCCTTTCCTTGTGTGGGTCCGAGTGTCCTTGCTTTTCCTTCGTTGATGAATATAGTTGTATCCCCGTCTATTGGCAAGACAGAAGAACATTTCTTCAGGCTGCGGTTCTCCTCGCTGGCCCACTGCGACATCGTCGGACTGAAGTTCCTCGGGATCGGAGCCGGGCCGCGCTTGGCCGCGCGCCGAGGATCAAGCACACCGTCCTGACAGAGCAATCCGCGCTCTTCCTGGATTTCGACCAGGACGAGTCGCTCACGGCTCCGCGCGTCGAGAAACTTCCCCACACCCGGCAGGTGATCTCCTCACTGCCGAAGAGCAGAGCGCGCCGGGTAATTAGGCAGGAACAACTGCCCGCTGTGCCTTGACATACAGGCACGCCGGGGCATCATGTGCCCCAGACGCTGCGTTGGAGGAACGACGATGTCGGAACGACAACTCGGAGTCCTGGTCCACGGCGCCGGCTGGGTCTCGACCCAACACATCGCCGCCTTCAAGGCGAACCCCCACACCCGCGTGGTGGCCATCTCGAGCCGACGCCTCGAGAGTTGCCGCAAGCGGGCCGAGGAGGCTGGGCTCTGCGACGTGGCCTTCTACGACAACCTCGACGAGGCGCTTCAACACGAGGGCGTGGATATCGTCTCGGTGTGCACCCCTCAACATCTCCACTGCGAGAACACCATCGCCGCGGCCGAGGCGGGAAAACACATCGTGATCGAAAAACCAGTGGCCAACTCCCTTGAAGAACTCCGCCAGATGCGCGAGGCCGTCAGAAAGGCCGGTGTGAGGACCGTCGTCAGCTTCGTCCTGAGATGGAACCCCCTCTTCGAGACCATCAAGGCCCTGATCGCCGACGGAGCCCTCGGCAAGGTTTACCACGTCGAGACCGACTACCTCCACCAGATCGGCAGTTGGTGGAGCGGCTACGACGACGCGCGCAAGAGGGCCACGGGCGTGAGCGCCCTGCTTGTCGGCGGCTGCCACGCCGTGGACGCCGCGCGATGGTTCGCCGGCCAGGGCCGCTACCAGCCAGCCGACATCGTCGAGGTCTTCGCCTACCGCGGCGGCTGGCGCAAGGGCGCCGACCTCGAGTTCAACTACCCCCTGAACCGCTTCCAACACACCGACCGCCCACAAGAATACGAGGGACTGGAGGTCTGCCTCCTGAAGTTCGAGAACGGCGCCGTGGGAAAGGTCTCGGTGAACTCCGATTGCATCATGCCCTACACCTTTCCCATTCGCATCTTCGGCAACCGCGGCACGGTCCTCGACAACCGCATCTGGTCCCACAAGTTCCCCGGCCAGAGGGGGTGGGTCGAGCTGCCGACGATCCTGCCCGACAGCGCAGACGTGACCCACCACCCCTTCCAGGGCCAGATGGACCACTTCGTCGAGTGTATCCTCGATGGGCGCGAGTCCCACTGCAACCTAGAGGACGCGGTGAACACCCACGAGGCCATCTTCGCGGCCCAGATATGCTACGATAGCCGCGACCCGGTGGCCCTGCCCCTGCTGACTGACTGAGCGCAGCGATTTGACGCTGCTTGACTTAGGAGCGGAGAGGGGTATAATTGCCCGAGGGTTGGTGGTGGGCGGGGTGTAGCGCAGCCTGGTTAGCGCGCGTGCCTTGGGAGCACGAGGTCGGCGGTTCGAATCCGCCCACCCCGACCA
>CAYYCI010000015.1:0-17942 GCA_964470215.1 uncultured Planctomycetota bacterium | reverse complement strand
CTGGCCTCTGGTAGGATTCCACTTGTCACCCGCACGGGCTGTCCTCCAAAAAAGAGTTCCCTCCGTCAAAACGTTTAGGATTCTTCTCTACACGAGGACAGCCCCACTATCCAATCCCAATGCCCGCTCACCTCCTCACCGCCCAACACCCGCCTCAGGAATTTACACAAAATACTTTACACCATGCTCCCCGGACTTCCCGCTTCCTCAGGCCCCCGACGGGCCAATCGCTCCCTCCCGAAGCAACAAAAGCCCCTTGACTCCGCAACTCGCCTCGGCCATACTTGTCGCCAGTGGTGAGCGGGCCGGAGAGAACGATGCTCGCGAGTTGCCATAGAGCCGACCTTCGGGTCAACCGCTCCCGGCGGCGGTGAGCGACCACGCTGTCGGGCCGCCGGTCGGCGCGCCCCCACGAGGCAACGAAGGACAGTCGCCGGTGGCTCACAACCCCGGCCACGACCGACCAGTCATCTACCTCGACCACGCGGCCACCTCGTGGCCGAAAGCCCCGGGGGTGGGCGAGGCCATGGCGAGGCTCTGCTCGTCCGACCTCCTCGCCAATCCCGGCCGCAGCGGCTATCGGGCCTCACTCGATGCCGCAAGGCTGGTCTTCGGGACACGCTGTCGGCTCGCGCGCCTGCTGGGCATCCACGACCCCGCGAACCTGGTCTTCACCCGAGGCGCCACCGAAGGGCTGAACCTCGTCCTCAAGGGTGTCCTGCGCGAGCGGGACCGCGTCGCCGTCTCCCCCCTCGAACACAACAGCGTCATGCGCCCACTGAGCCGCCTGGCGCGGGAGCGCGGCGTCATGGTCGAAACCCTCCCTGCCGACGACCTCGGCCGCATTGACCTGGAGGCCACGCGCAACCTCCGTGGGCGCTACCGACTGGTCGTCGTTGCCCACGGGGCCAATGTCAATGGCGTCGTCCAGGACCTCGCCGCCTTGAAAGAGGCTCTCCCGGAGACCCCCCTCGTGGCCGACTGCGCTCAGACCGCCGGGGTCCTGCCAATTGACGTGGGTGCAATGGGGGTTTCCGCGCTCGCTTTCTCCGCCCACAAGGGCCTCCTCGGGCCCACCGGGCTCGGCGGATGCTACCTGGCCGACGACCTGGACCCACAACCGCTCCTCGAGGGAGGAACCGGCAGCCGCAGCGAGGCCACCGAACAACCCGACTTCCGCCCCGACCGCTACGAGGCGGGAACCCTCAATCTCCACGCCATCGCGGGACTGGCAGCGGCCCTCGACCACCTCGAGGCAAACGGCCTCCTCGGCGACACGAAGCGGCGCCTGACGACCCTGCTTGTCGAGGGCTTGAGCGAGCTCCCACGGGTCCGCGTCCTCGCTCCGACGGACGGAACCGCCATCCTTCTCAGTCTCACGGTCGAGGGCGTCCCGCCGGACCGCGTGGCCGCGGCCCTCGAGCGGGACCAAGGCATCCTGTCCCGCGCGGGCCTCCAGTGTGCTCCCGCCGCCCACCGCTATCTCGGCACCTTCCCACAAGGCACGGTCCGCCTTTCCCCTGGCTATCTGAACACCGAGGAAGAAATGGAGGCCGTCGTGCGAGCGATTCACTCAATCGCCACGGCCAGTTAGGAGAGAGAAGATGGCCGTCCTCGACCTCCGCAACCGCCCTTGCCCGGAACCCGTTGTCGAGACCAAGAGAGCCATCGAGACCAACCCAAGCTCGGTGCTCGAGATCCTGCTCAACCACCCTGCCTCCGTCACAAACGTCACCAGGATGGCCACCTCGCTCGGGGCCACGGTCGAGAAAGAAGAACTTGGCGAAGGCGAGGTCCGACTCGTCGTTACCACCGGCCACCCACGTCCGCAAACGGAAACGACCCCCCGGCCACGCGAAGCCCAGGTCGGCAGGGCCACCGTCTTCATCAAAAACGACTACATGGGCCTCGGCAACGAAGAACTCGGCCGGGTTCTGATGAAAGCCTTCTTGAAAACCCTCAAGAACGCCACCCCCCTCCCCCGCGAGATCATCTTCATCAACCACGGAGTGCTCCTGACCACCACAGGCTCCGAGGAAATCGAGACCCTCCGCGAACTCGTCGAAGCAGGCGTCGAGATCGTCTCGTGCGGCACGTGCCTCGACTATTTCGCCAAACTCGACAAGGTGGAGGTCGGGACAGTCGGGAACATGTTCGAGATCGTCGAGCGGCTCAACCGCGCAGTCAAGATAATCGCCCCATGAGCGACCACGAGCCCAGGACCCTTCTGGTCTTCCGCTCCATTCACGAGGTCCTTGCCGCCGAGCGCGCGCTCAAGGCCGCCGGACTCCAACCCGACCTCGTCCCCGTCCCCAGGGAGATAAACCCCAACTGCGGCATGGCCATAACCATCCCTCCCGAGGCCACCGGGCCCGCGACCGCCGCCCTGGCCGACAATCCCCCCGTCGCCACGGTCCCCGGTTGGATCCCGTGAGCGCTTCACCGGGCGCCTCGCGGTCGCACGCCTCCCACTTCTCACAAGTCGAGTTGGAAGCGAAGCCCCGGGACCAGCGAATGGCCGGCCCCTGCGCCTGGACGGCGCATGTACTGCAAGTCGAGGGTCAGGGTCGCGCCGAGACCGAGGAAGAGGCTGTAGAAGCACTCGACGACAGTCTCGTCGTCGCTGCGCAGCCCATCGCGTGAAGGCCCGCCGACCTTTCCCTGAGCGAAGCCCAGGCCGAGGACGTCCTCGTCGCGCCCGGGCAGCAGCCCCTGGTAACTGAGGCCCGCGCTCCAGAAATGCTCAACCTCGCTGTAATCGTCGGGGGCGTAGCCGTAGCGGAAGAAGACTCCCACGCCCTGGCCGTCTTCGGCCCCGGGTTCTCGGAAGACCATTTGGTCGAGGCTCAGGTACCAGCCCGAGTCGCCCTTTGCGGTCTTGCCCTCGGCGCCGATCACCTCGTAGCGGAGGGGGTCGTGCCAGGTCCCGAGGCGGATGGCCCCCGCAAGCGGCGCTTCTCCGACCGGCAGCTCGAATTCGACCCCCGCCTCGGCCGCGACGAACCAGTAGGGCGAGCCGTCGAGAAGGGTGTGCCGACCCGAAGCCCAGCCCTCGGCCTCCGCGTCCATGGCCAGCACCGCAACGTAGAAACCATCGCCCGGGCGCAATATCACCTGGGCGCCGAGGCCGTAGTCCGGAAAGGGCACCGTCGGGTTGTTCACCAGTGCCGAGTTCAGGAATTGGGTCACTTCACAGTTCGCATAGGCGTTCGTATCAAGGTCGCGGGTGGGGTCGAGTTTTCCAAGCCGCACCGAGAGGTGGCCGTCGGCGATCGAATGTTCGTACCAATACTCCGAGAGCTGCGTGGCGCGGTCCTCCGTGCTGTAGGCGTCACCATTCACTCCGAGCAGCGAGCCGACGTAGCGCTCGTCAATCCCCTTGCCCTTCGAGCCTTCCAGGTAAGCGAGCAACGTGCCGCCAGGCCACAGGCCCGCCTTCTCGGTGTCGAGCGCGACCTCGAGGTCCCAACTCGCGGCCCAGCGCCCCCTGGGATGAGAGCGTATCCCGTCGCCGTGGTGGGCTTGCCAGGTCGTGGTGATCCCGCCTGACACCTCGACACCATGGTCCTCGAGCGTGGGGCGCACGCCCCAGAGGTCTCCGCCGACCCTGCGGCATCTCCACCAAGGCGGCCGGTCTGCCTCGCCGCCATGCGAGATTGCCCAGCACGTCACCACACACGCCACCAACCATTTCGTTCGGCCCATCGAAATCCTCCTGGATGAGGGTGGCACTATTATATAATTCGTGCTACGCCAGTCAAACGCCGTTCGCCTCTGCCCCACCTCGTTGCCTTGTGGGCTTCGCTTCTCGCCATCTCAGCCCTTCAGGCCGCTGCCGGCCACGCCTTCGATGAAGCGGCGCTGGGCCACAAGATAGAGGAAGACAATCGGCAGGACGGTGAAGGTCGAGGCCGCCATCAGGAGGTTGAAGCCCTCCTGCTCCTCCCGGACCATGTAGGACAAGGCGACCTGGATGACCGGGGCCTCCCCGGGGCTGTTGACAACCAATGGCCATAACAGCGCGTTCCAACTCCCCAGGAAACTGTAGAGCGCCACCGTGATGACAGCGGGCGCGGCCATCGGCGCCCCGATCCGCCAGAGGAACTGCCAGTGGCCGCAGCCGTCTATCTGGGCCGCGTCGTAGTAGTCGCTCGGCAATTGTCTGAAGAACTGGGTGAGGAGAAAGATCGAGAAGACGTTCGCCGACCACGGGGCTACGAGCGCCCAGAACGCCGCGATGGTCTTTCCCGGGTTCTGGGCGTCGGCGCCGAAGACGTCCACCAGCCCTCTCACCATCCAGCGCTTCATCCAATTGACCGTGACGTAATTGGGCACCAGCACCACCTCGAACGGCACCATCATGGTGGCCAGGAACATGACGAAAAGCGCTCTGCGACCGGGAAAACGCACTCGCGCGAATGCGTAACCCGCCATCAGCGACGTGACCACAACGCACCCGGCCACCAACGAGGCGACCAGAAAGGTGTTGAAGAAATACTGGTGCCAGGCCTCTGAGCGCCAGGCCTCCAGGAAGTTCTCCCAGTGCCACTGCCACGGCCACCCCGAGGGGAAGAGTTTCGGGACGCCGCGGGCCTCCCGCTCGCTCTTGAGCGCCGTCATGACCATCCAGAAGAACGGGAAGGCCACGAGGATGGCGCCGGCCCCCAGGATGAGGTGCGTCAGCGCCGCCCCCAGAAAGCGACGAACACGGGGAAAGACATCCGTCCTGGTCATCCGCCTCAGAGGTCCACCACCTCGCCCGTCTCAAGGCTCCGGCGCGCGGCGCAAGCGATGCGGGTCACCTCCCGCGCGTCGCGCGCGTCGGCGAAGCACCCGCGCAGCTCCCCCAGCCCCACGCCGCTCCGCAACAACGCCACATTGCGAACGAAATCGGCGATGGCCTCGATGCCGTAGCCGCTCCAGCGCGGCTTCCCGTCGGGGTCGGTCTCCTCGTGGAAGAAGCCCTCGTTCCAGGTCTGCTGGCCCTCGGCCGCCAGGCACGCCTCGGCACCGCGGTTCTGTGAATCCACCTCGACAATCCCCTCCGTGCCGACCACGCGGATGCCCTGGTTCACGACCGCCTCGAAGCCCTCGGGGAGCACCCACGAGGTGTCCACCGCGAACGTCGCGCCGTTCTCGAACGTTATCTTCGCGTTCACGCAATCGTAGGTGTCAACGCCCAGCGCCGCTAGCTTCCCCTTTCGTCCCGTGGCGAACACCCTCGCGGCGTCGGCGCGGATGCAAAAGCGAACGAGGTCCACCATGTGGACGCCCAGGAACCAGAAAGGCGAGGACTTGGGCGCCCAGCGTGGGAACCAGTCGCGCGGAACTTCCACCCGGTCCTCCATCCAGGCGTAGCCATAGAGAACCTCCCCCAGCCGGCCCTCGGCTATCGTCCTGGCCAGCCGCTGGTGGTAGGGGTCGTAGCGCTTGTGGAAGTCCACCTGGACGAGTCGCTGGGCCTTCTCGGCCGCCGCCACGACCCGATCGCAGCCCTCGACCGTCACGTCCAGCGGTTTCTCGACCAACACATGGCAACCGAAGTCGAGGGCGTAGAGAACAATCTCGCGGTGGAGAAAATCCGGCGTGACCACGCTCACCGCGTCGAGGTCCTCGCGCGGGATCATCTGGCGGTAGTCCGTGTAGGGCTTTCCGCCGTAGGTCTCGGCGCGGCGATGGAGCAACTCCTCGTCCACGTCACAGATAGCGACCAACTCCGCCTTCCCGTCGCGCTGGAGTTGGGAGAACGCGCGCAGGTGCATCTCCCCGAAAGTCCCCAGCCCGACAACCGCCACGCGCACGGGGCGAGCCTTCTCAGCCATCCTCTCTTCTCCCCTGTGGTTCGTAGGCCAGGGCGAAGGCGGCGATGGCCTTCGCCGCCGACGCCACTTCACCGAAAGAGACTTGTTCCTGCGGCGAGTGAGCGTGCTCCAGCGAGCCGGCCCCGAAGGTCAGGACCTCGCTCGACGGGTGCTCCGTGGCAAAGAGCCGCGCGTCGCAACTCACGTCCCAGCCCCGCAGCGGCTCCTCGACCTCGATGCCCACAGCCCGGGCCGCCTCGACCAACGCGACCGCCGCTCGGCCTTGCGGGTCGCGGGCGAATGCCTCGTTGTGGAGTTTCTCGAAGGTCATCATCGCAAGGCCTTCGCGCCCCACGGCGCCCCGCCGCCGGCAGTAGCGGCTTACCGCCTCGCTCGCCGCCCGGCGCATCCGCTCCTCGACCTCTTCGATTGAATGGGTCGGCAGGAAGCCCTGCCCACCTTCCAGTGCAACCGCAGTCGGCTCGGCTCCGGGCTCGAACGCCAGTCGCTCTATGCCGCCGCAGGCCTCGAGTTCCCGGACGATGTAGGCCGCCTTGACGATGGCGTTGTCGCAACGCTCGGCAGCGCCCATGTGGCCGGCTATGCCGTGGACGACGAGCCTCGCGCCGTCCGCCTCGTCCCGAAGTTCGTAATGGCGTTCGAGGCGGGATGAGCCTTCGGGGGGCTCGATGGTCTTGTCCCCGTAGCGGCGGCAGAACGCTGCCACGCCTCGCTCGATTGCTTCGATCACTTCCTCGCGCCGGCGGCTCGGTCGGATGAATAACTCGACGCGGTCGTTGACCGCCGAAGGGTGCTCGCCCCAGGGACCGAGCATGCCGTGGCACGTCTGGACTGGCCTGTGGGGGAAGAGCGGATGGTCGCTCTCGGCCTTGAGCGCGGCCCCCGCCTCCTCGAGGGCCAGGGTCACCTCGAGGGCGAGCGCGATGGGGTTGCCCCCGGGCAAGTCGCACGTGTCGCAGACTAACCTGTACCACACTGCCCCACGGTTGCCCGGATGGATGCGGAGGCACGTCGGCTCCAGGACGACCATTGCGTCGAAACCGAGGCGCGGGTCCAGTGCCAGCGACAGGCTACCATTCCCTCCGGCTTCCTCGTCAATGACGAATTGGAACACGAGGTCGCAAGGGGTGATGGAGCCGGCGTGGCGGCGGACTCTTCCCAACAGGCGGAGCGCCCCGAGCATCGCCACGCATTGGCCCTTGGCATCGCACGCCCCGCGTCCGAAGACCACATCGCCTTCTGCGCGGATGGGCAGGTAGGGCGCTACTGTGTCCACGTGGCTATTGAAAGCGAGCACCCCGCGACCACCCCCCGGCATTCTGACCACCAGGTTTGTCCGGCCCTCGTAGGCTTCGGAGGCCGGGAGGGGCTCATCCCCTACGCCGCGTGCCGCGTAGAAGGGCGGGGTGTAGGCCGGGTGGTGCTGGATTTCGGGAGTGACGGGAACGCGCCGGACCGAGCCTGAGCGACCGAGTATCTCGGTGGCGGCGCGTTCGAGCACCGCGAAAGCCCGGCTTTCCGCCTCGCGGAGCGATCCGAGGTTGGCGCGAGGCGAGGTGTCTATGGCCAGAAGGTCGAAGAGGAGCGCGAGCGCCCAGTCGAAGTCCTCGCGCTCGGCACACCTGGCGAGCAGTTCGCTTTCTTCCATGACAATCGCCAACGCACTGGCAAAGAGACCAACGGCATTATACCGCCCGCCCGGCGGCGATCAACGGTTGGAAACGTCCCAGTTTTCCGTCAGGCTTTCTTCTCCTTCAGCGGCCGGGGCTTCGGGACGGGGAAGTGGGGGTTGTCGGTGCGGGCCTCGGCCATTATTCGGGCGATGCGCGCCACGATGTCGGGGTGGCGGTCGGCGATGTTATTTCGCTCGCCGAGGTCAGTGGCGAGGTCGTAGAGTTCAATCTTCCCGCGCGGGCCGTGGCGAACGGCCTTCCAGTTGCCCATCCTCACGGCCTGGTGGTAGCCGCGCTCGTGGAATTCCCAGTAGAAGTAGTCGTGCTGCTTCTGCTTGCCGCCGAGGAGGGTCGGCACGATCGAGATGCCGTCAATGCCCCTGGGCGACTCGACGCCGGCCAGTTCGCAGGCGGTGGGCAAGAAGTCCCAGAACGCCCAGGGCTGGTCGCTGACGACTCCGGGCTTGATCTTCCCCGGCCAGCGAGCGATTGTGGGCACGCGGATGCCGCCCTCGTAGAGGTCGCGTTTGATGCCGCGCAGGGGGCCGTTGCTGTCGAAGTAGTTTGGGTTGTGGCCGCCCTCGCGGTGGGGGCCGTTGTCGCTGGAGAAGAAGACGATGGTCTTGCGGTCCAGGCCGAGTTTCTTCAGGAGGTCGAGGAGGCGGCCGATATCGCGGTCCATGCGGGTGATCATCGCGGCGAAGTTTCTCTCCTGCTGTGGCCACGGCTGGTTGCTGTATGGTTCGTCGGAGGGGACTTCCATGCCCTTCCGCCCGGCCTCGTTGTTGGCGTGGGGGATGGTGTAGGCCAGGTAGAGGAAGAACGGCCTGGCCTTGTTGCGCTCGATGAATGAGAAGGCCTCGTTGGTGAAGAGGTCGTGGGAATAGGCCACGCGCTTGGTCGCGACGTTGCGCTGGACCACATTGGGCAGAGGGAATTTCTCTTCGTTCCGCCAGAGGTAATCGGGCCAGTAGTTGTGGGCGCGGCGCTGGTTGAGGTAGCCGAACCAGTAGTCGAAGCCCTTGCGGTTGGGGATGCCGGTGGTTCGCGGCTCGCCGAGTCCCCACTTGCCGATTATGCCTGTGGTGTAGCCGGCCTTCTTAAGGAGTTCGGCCACGGTGATGTCCCGGGGTCTGAGGGGGACGAGCTTGTTTCCTCGGACCCAGGCGTGTCCCATGTGCATGCCGGTCATCAGCGCGCACCGGGAGGGAGCGCAGACGGTGCTCCCGGCGTATGCCTGTGTGAAGCGGATGCCCTCGGCGGCCATGCGGTCGAGACACGGGGTCTTGATGCGCTTCTGGCCGTAGCAGCCGAGGTCGCCGTAGCCGAGGTCGTCGGTGAGGATGAAGATGATGTTGGGGCGTTCGCGGCGAGCCTGTGCGAACGCGCCCGTGGCGGCTCCGAGAAGCCCACTCGCCATCGTGCCGAGGAATTCTCGCCTCTTCATTTCCTTCTCCTTCATTTCACAGTGAGCCAGATAGGGCTCGACCACGCCTGTGCTCCCGAGCGACAGGTCACCCTGGCGTAATAATAGACGAACTGGCCGATGTGAGGCGAGTCGAGCCATAGGGGGCCGAGGTGGTCGCTGTCTTCCGCCGCGAGGCCGGATGTCCACGACATCGGACGCTCGATGTGCCAGGACGAGCCGTTGCGGATGACCTCGACCTTCTCGATCTGCGATTGCGCAGCCGCCACGACCTGGATTCTCCTGGGCCGCTGGTGGTCGGGCCAGGCCCTGCACTCCCCCATCGGGATGCCAGAGAGATTGAAGTCCAGGTAGATTCGCTCCAGGCTCGTGGCATAGCAACGACGCGAGCGGATCGCGTGGAAGAGGTTGCGACGGGTCAGTTGCGGGGACACGACGGCGGTCAGGCCCGGCAGGCGGTCAATGTGGCCGGGCTCGAGGCCACGAGCGGAGGGCATGGTGGCGTGGGAATCGGTCCCGGCGATGAAGCCGAGCCGAAGGCCACGCCCGAGCAGGTCCACGGCGTAACTCGGCCCGGGGTGAACTTCCTTGAGCGGGTTGGGGTTGCCGCGATACTCGGACGTGCCCCACTTCGAGTGGACCTCCACGACTGGCATCAGGCGCTCGCCCGGGTAGAGGTCGTCGCGGATTTCGCCGTGCTTGCCCGTGCGGGTGGTGTGGTGAGGGACGACGAAGAAGTTGTCCTCGCCGACCGCCTCGGCCAGCCTGTGGCAGAGCGTCAGGACGTCGCCCTCCTCGAACTCGTCGGCGAACATCGGCGGTGGAGTGAGGAAATAGGGATTGGTGTCGCCGCCACAACCGCCCTTCAGCGACGCCTCGTAGCCCGGGAGTGTGACGAACTCGGGCGGGTCGTCGTAGAGTCGGCAGGCGGCCATTTGCTCCCGCCACTTCGAGAAATCCCCGCGGCCGTTCGAGACGTGGTCGGTGGCCGAGACCCAATCGAGGCCGCTGAGGTAGCGAGCCGCCGCGTAGCAGAAATTCAGCGACCTTGCCTTGTCCGCGTGGCAGTTGCTCAGGATGGTGTGGACGTGTGGGTCGCCCCAGAAGATGCGGCTCGCCGGCGAACGCGCGCAGCAGACGGGATTACTAGTTGCGCCCGCGCCGTCCCACTTTGCCTTCAAGCGCCAGACCCCCACCTCGTCAATGCGCAAACCACGGACCTCTGCGACGGCCGGTTGGCCCTTGCGAAACGCCACCTCGGCCACTCTGGGCCTGGCGAAATCCCCCAGAACCCAGACGGAGCCCTCGAAGTCGGTCGAGGGATAGCCGTCGCGGTCCACGACGGCCAGGCTGAGCGCGAACCGCTCGCCAGGAGCGACGAGCGTAGGCGCGGCAACCTGGACCCGGGCGGGCTGGCCGCCCGGGGCCTCCAGCGCGAGGGTTTTCCTGGCCAGTCGAGGCGGATGCACGACCAGCGCTGGTTCCACGGTGTCGCCTCCCGTTGTTGCGAGCGATGTTAGCAGAAGGCGGTCACACGTTCCAGCGGCGGCCAGCGGCCTCTTGAGGGGACTTGGCGCGCGGAGGGGGCGTCGAATGCGAGGCTGGCTAGGAGATTCGGACTTCGCGGCCGCGCTCGGCGCTGCGGTAGAGCGCGTCGAGGATTTTCTGGACCGCCAGGCCGTCCTCTCCTGGGGCGAGGTTGCGGCCACCGCGGATCGCCTCGATCCAGTTGCGCATTTTGAGCGCGAAGGCCTCGTCCTTCTCCATGACTTGCGGCTCGATGTTGACCATCTTGCCGCTGTAGTCGGTGAAGATTCTGGGGGTTCCGCCCCAACTGGCGCCGCCCTTGGTGCCCATCAGGGTGGTGTTGAAGATGTCGTGTTCGATGTGGGCGGCGAAGGTGGCCTCGACGGCCATGGTGGCGCCGTTCTCGAAGCGGACGAAGCCTGCGGCGAGGTCTTCGACGTTGTAGGTCTTGTAGTCCCAGTCGCCCCAGGGGGCCGTGGCCTCTGGCTTCTTGTTCCCGAGGTAAGTGTAGCAAGCGGCGGAGGCGGCGACGGGCCTGGGCTTGCCCATCAGGAAGTGGGTGACCTCGATGATGTGGACGCCGATGTCAATCATCGGGCCGCCGCCCTGGAGTTCCTTGCGGCCGAAGACGCCCCAGGACGGAATGCCGCGGCGGCGGAGGGCCTGTGCACGGGCATAGACGATCTGGCCTAGTTTCCCCTCGTCAATCGTGCGCTTGATGAACTGGGTGGAGGGACGGAAGCGCTGTTGGAAGCCGATGGTGAGGACCTTTCGGGCTTTCTTGGCCTCGGCACACATGGCCGCGGCCTGGCGGGCTGTCATGGCCATGGGCTTCTCGACCAAGACGTGTTTGTCGGCGCGCAGGGCGGCGATTGTTGGCTTGTAGTGGAGCCAGTTGGGGGTGCAGACGCTGACCGCATCGAGGTCCTTCATCCTGAGCATGCGGCGGTAGTCGGAGAACTTCTTGACGCCGTCGAGGCCGTGGTTGGCTATCAGGCGTTCCATGGCCTGTGGGTTGATGTCGCAGAGCGCGACGATCTCGACGCCCTCGATGGGCTTGAGCCACTTGACGTGTGTCCCGGCGATTCCGCCCGAGCCGACGAACCCGACCCTGACCTTCTTCATTGCCTCGCCCCATTGACACCACGGAACCCGGCCACCGCTGGCCGCTGAAGGCGATAACGATAGCCACGGACCCACGGCGTGTCAAATTGCCACGACAGGTGTGCCGCACCACGGCGCCCACACGTTGTTCGGAGGCCCCCATAGGCTAAGCCACTGCGTCGTCTCGGCAAAGCATTCTTTTCCTTCTCGCCTGCATTGGAAAGCCACGGTGCACAAGAGCGTGCCTAGGCCGGCGCCGCGGCCCCGGCAATCCACTCCACCGGTTGGCAATCGGCTGCTCAGGGCTTCAGCGGCGGGGCGGAGACATCTGGAGGATGGGCGTAGGGGGCACGGTGAGGGAGATGTCCACGTCGCGCCATCGGGGCTGGAGGCCCGCGTGTGCGGCGAGTTCGACCGGAAAGCTCTTCTGGCCTGGCTCGACGTTGAAGTGGTTCTCGCGCCAGGTGTGCCATTCGCGCCGCGACTGGTTGAAGCGAATCACTCCGTTTGCGCAACGATAGATGACGTGGCGCTCGACCAGATAGCCCTTGCTGCCCTGGTCGAAGAAGATGCCGTTGTTAGGGGCGCGGCCGGCGAATGGGCTGCGGTGGACGTGGTGGATGTGGTTGCCTCGGATGACGGTTCCGGGCTGATAGCCGAGGGTGTAGATGCCGCCGCCGTCGGCCAGGAGCATCATGGCTTCGTGGATGTGGTTCCACTCGACGACGTTCTCCCGGCACGAGGTGGGCTGCGGGTTCCAGCTCCAACCCACCGAAACGGTCGAATAGGGGAATCGGCGGACGACGTTGTGGCGGACCGTGGTCCTGGCAGCGATGCCCACCCAGACGCCATGAGCGGAGTAGTGGACGAGGCCACCGTCGGAGATGACGCAGTTGCTGACGGTGTTGGACGTGGGGAGGGGTGGTTCGCTTGCGCTGCGATCGGTCACGCCGACCAAGACGCCACCCCCGCCGAGGTCGAACATCGCGCAGCCCTCGACGGTGTCGGCGTGGCAGCCCTCGCCGAGTCTCAGGGCGTAGGCGCCCAGGTGGACGAACGTGCATCGTTCGAGGCGGCAGTTCCGAGCGTAGCGACACGAGACGGCCGCCGGCAGGTCAACCATCCCCTGGCCGGAACTGTAGCCCTTCTCCCCGAGGCCCCACCAGGTGTGTGCGAAGACCAGTCCGCGGAAGCGGATGTGTTCGACGGGGGCCGGCCCGCCTTCGAGAACGAGAAGCTGGCTGGTTCGCGGGGCGAGGAGTTCGATCTGGTCGGGCCGCTCGTCGGGAAGGAGACGGTAGGCGAGCACCCCGGTCGGCCGGTCGAGATACCACTGGCCGGGGGTCTTGAATTGTTCCTTGACGTTCTCGGCGAAGTAGGGGTTGCGCCCTCCCTTGAACCAGTGCCCGATGCGGTAAACCGGGAAGCCGGTGAACCGAACGACGTGGTTCTGGGGGTCGAGTTCACGGATACGCAATCGCGACGCGCTCCAATCGTGGAGAGCGACGATCTCGACATCGGCCAGATTCTCCCATCGCTTGATATCGGCCGGGAAGAAGCGGAACTCGTCCTGGCTCTGGCGGTGGCGCATCCGGCTCTTGCGGGCGGGAGCGTCCGTGAGGCCCGCGATGACGAATGGCCCGGCGTTGGGGCGATACCGCCTCCCCCACCACTCCCCTCCTCTCTTGCGGACGAATAACTGGCGAAAGAACCACTTGCCGGCCTCGACCGAGGGGAGGCGAGTGCTCAGAACACCTTTCTCTTTCTCCCCGAGGCCGCTGATGACCACTCCACCGCTCAGTACCGGCCTCTCGCCGGGGTAGGCTGCATAGGTCACCGGGCAGGTGTGGGAGCCGGAGTCCTGGGGTTCCAGCCTAAGGGGTTCGCCCATCTGGTAGAAGCCGCCACGGACGAGCACGGTCACGGGCGCGGAGAGGCGCCCGCCGGAGCGTTTTTTCAGTTGGCGGATGGCCTCGCGCGCTCGGGCGAGTGTGGCGAAGGGGCCATCGGTCCGCGCTGGGTTGGCCTCGGCCAGCCGCCCCGACCAGGCGTCGTTGCCCCCGGGCGACACATAGAAGACCAACTCCCCCGCCACGACGGACCGACTGAAGAGAACCAGGACGAGCAGTCGCGGCAGCATGGTAGCGCCTCCCGCGCCTCTAGGGGTAGAAACTCCGAACGGTCGCCTCGTCGAGGCGCTTGACGGCCTCGACGAGGAGGCGGAGGGCATTTGTGTAGTCGTCGGAATGGATGATCCCGGCGTGGCTGTGGATGTAGCGGGTGGGAACGCCGATGTAAACAGTCGGCACTCCGATGCCGTGGATGTGGATTGGCCGGCCGTCGGTTGCGCCTCGCTCGAGCATCGAGACCTGGTAGGGGATTTTCTTCTCCTCGGCCAGGTCAACCATGAAGTCGCGCAGGCGCAGGTTCGGGATCATGCCTGCGTCCAGGAAGCATATCTGTGGGCCTTTGCCCAGGGTGCCCTTGTCCTTGTCCTCGGGCCTGAAGCCGGGGATGTCGGTTGCGATGCCGACGTCGAGGACCAGCGCCACATCGGGCTGGACGGCGTCGGCGGCGGTCTCGGCGCCGCGAGTGCCCACCTCCTCTTGAACCGTCCCCACGCCGAAGACGGAGTTGGGGTGCTTGACACGAGCGAGTTTGCGCAGGAGGTCTACGAAGAGGGCGACGCCGAGTCTATCGTCGAATGCCTTGCCCATCAGGAGTTTTCGGTTTTTCATCCGGGTGAAGGGACAGACGGGCACGATGGGGTCGCCCACTCGGATGCCGAGTTTTCGCGTGGCCTCCTTCTTGTCCCGGGCCCCGACGTCCACGAACATGTCTTCACGCTTTACGAGTTTTCGTCGCTCTTCCTCGGAAAGGATGTGGGGGGGCTTGGAGCCGACTACGCCGGGGAGAGTGCCCTTGCGGGTGTGGACGACAACCCTTTGGGCAAGGACGACGTGGTCCCACCATCCGCCGAGGGCGGCGAAGCGCAGGTAGCCGTCGTCGGTGATGCCCTTGACGACGAAGCCGATCTCGTCCATGTGCCCGGGCACCATGACGCGGGGCGCCTCCGCGGTGCCCTTTTTCTTGCAGATGATGTTGCCCATACGGTCGCAAGAGGTTTCGGCGAACGGCTGGACCTTTTCGGCGACGAGTTTGCGGACCTGGCCCTCGTGGCCAGGGAGGCCGGGTGCCTCGGTAAGTTCCCTGAGCAGTTCGAGCGAGAATTCGTCCACCGTTGCCTCCTTTCGTGACAGGTGTCCGACATTATAGCCTTTCGGCCGGGGCGGGCAACGGGGATGCCTGGAGGGCCACGCGCCGTCGCCCTAGTGGGACGTCCTGGGGCGCGTTGGTTATCGGCGGTGTGGAGTTCTGGAGGGGGGCGGTGGCGGGGCGGTGGTGTCGCGGAAGAGGGTCATGTCCACGGGTATGCCGCGTGCGCGGAGCTCGTGGATGAATTTCGGGATTGCGCCGGTGGGCTTTAGCCGGCCGAGGACCTTCCCTGATTCGTCAAAGCCCTTTTGTTCGAACTGGTAAATCGGTTGGAGGGTGACGATGTCGCCCTCCATCCCGGTGACCTCGCTGACGCCCGTGAGTTTGCGCGAGCCGTCGGGGAGTCGCGCGAGGTGGACGATGAAGCCAATGGCGGATGCGATTTGCTCGCGGATGGCCCGGGATGGGAGGTCCATGCCGGCCATCAGGACCATGGTCTCGACGCGGGAGATGGTGTCGCGCTCGGAGTTGGAGTGGACGGTGGTCAGGGAGCCGTCGTGGCCGGTGTTCATGGCCTGGAGCATGTCGAGGGCCTCTCCGCCGCGGCACTCGCCGACGATGATGCGGTCGGGGCGCATGCGGAGGGCGTTGCGGACGAGTTCTCGGATGGGGATCGCGCCCTTGCCTTCGATGTTCGGGGGTTTGGCCTCGAGGCTGACGACGTGTTCTTGGTTTAGTTTCAGTTCGGCGGCGTCCTCGATGGTCACGATGCGCTCGCCCTCGGGGATGAAACTGGAGACGACGTTCAGCAGCGTTGTCTTCCCGGAGCCGGTTCCGCCGGAGATGATGATGTTGGCGCGGTTGAGGACGGCGAGTTTGAGGAATTCGACGACCTGGTCGGTCAGTGTGCCGAAGTTGACGAGGTCTTTGGCGGTGTAGGGCTCGGCCGAGAACTTTCTGATGGTCACCGTCGGGCCGGTGAGCGCGAGCGGGGCGATGATCGCGTTGACGCGCGAGCCGTCCTTCAGTCGCGCGTCCACCATGGGGCTGCTCTCGTCAATTCGGCGGCCCAGCGGCGCGATGATCCGGCGAATGATATGGATGATCTGGGCATTGTCGGTGAAGGACTTGTCGGTCAGTTCGATCTTGCCGTTGCGTTCGACGTAGATGCGGTCCCAGTTGTTGACCATGATCTCGGTGATGGTGGGGTCTTTGAGGAGGTCTTCGAGGGGTCCGAGGCCGACTGCCTCGTCCACGACTTCCTTGACGAGTTGTTCGTGTGGGAGCCATAGGGGGATTTCGGCGGCCATGGTTGCGACGATGTTTCGGACGACCCTCTCGGTTTTCTGGCGGAGTTCCTCGTCGGAGTGTTGGCTGAGGTCCACGTGGCGCAGGTCGAGGTCGTTGAGGAGGCGTTCGTGGATTTTTTTCTTCAGTTCTGGTGGGACGAGACGGCGGCCGTCGGCACTCTTCCGGGGTGCTGGGGCTGGCTCATGCCGCGTTTTGGGTTGGGCGGGTGCCCGAGGGGCCCGGGGCTTGAGTTCGGTCTTGCCCGCGTGGAAGATCATGCAGACCGGGCCGAGGTCAATGCGGGAGCCTTCGCGCAGGGGGGTGGGGCCGCCGATTCGGCGCCCTTCGACGTATGTGCCGTTTCGGCTACCGAGGTCACGGATGAGGAAGGTGTCGTTCTGGGCGACGATCTCGCAGTGGCGGCGCGAGATGGCGGTCTTGTCCAGGACGAGGTCATTTCCCGGGGCTTTGCCGATGGTCAGCGAGCGGCCGGGGATGGGGACCGATTTCTGGGAGCGGGTCTCGCGGTCGTAAACCTGGAGGTACGGCATCTCGGCTTCAGCGGCTCTCGTCGGGTCCAGAGGTCTGTGCGCGCCGGGCGCGAATTCTGGCGGCCTCGGCCGCGAGGGCGTCGAACTGCGAGAAGGTAACCGGGGGCGTGGCGCCAGGCTGGTAGGTGTCCTTGGCGTTTCTCAGGACGAAGCTCACCCTGCCGCTCTCCTGGGCGAAGGTCAGAAGGGCCGCCTCGAGGGGGCTGACGTGGAGGGTGACGGAGGAGTAGCCGCGGTCGTAGGGCATTGCTCTGCGGCGGCCGCCGACCACGGGTGCCATCAGCGAGGTGCGGTTGTCGGTCGCGAGGACTTCGACATTGCTGGCGATGAGTTTGGTGACGGAGGTGCCGGCCCCCTGTGGGCCTTGCCCTGCGGTTCTGAAGGTCACGAGGACGTCCACCCGGTCTCCCGGCCTGATGAGTCCTGCAACGCCGGAGATTTGGTCGGCGGCGATTGTGACGGCCCGCATCCCCAGGTCAATCTTGTGTTCAGCGGGCCGCTCGACCTCGCCGGCGACGAAGTAGTCCTGTAGGATGGGTTGGTTAGCGGCGACTCTCCTGGCCAGTGGCTGGCCGAGCCACTTCTGGCGTTCGCTCCAGAGGATGTGCATGTCGGTGATCATGGCGACCGCGGCGGGGTAGGGTTTTATCATGTGTTCGCGGAGGATGTCGCCGCGGTTGATTGTCTCGCGCGCGAAGACCACGCTGACCCTCTTCGTTCGCTCTTCGATCTCGATGTCGCGACGGGTGACGTAGGAGCGCACTCCGATCGCGGCCAGGAAACCGAGGATGACCGCGGCGAGGAGAGCGAGTTTCGTGCGCATGGTCTTCTCCTGTGGTCGGGGACGGAGCGGTTCTCAGAGGCCGCGGCCGGGGGGCAGCCAGCGCTTGTCGCTATAGGCCACAGCCGTGCGGACCTTTCCGGTGTCGGTCTCCCGCTCGATGTAGATCATCGCGCGCTCGGTGCCTCTGAGGAACGAGAGGAACTTGCCCTCGAGGTGTTTCTGGATGACCCGCTCGACGTCGGTGTTCCGTTGCCAGCCGCTCTTGGGCATCTCGGTGGCGAAGAGGTCGGCGGTGTCGCTGATCGGTCCGCTGCCCTCGTAGACGAGCAGGCGCGAGGGTATGCCGCCTATGCCCTCGATGCAGAAGACGCGCCGCGAGCGGAGCGGCCGCGGGATGCCGGGCACCTCGCGCCCTGGGACGTCGCCGGCCCGCCAGGCCTTGGCCTTGCCCTCGGTGCGGCCGACGAAGTAGGTGGAGCCGCCGGTCTTGGGGTCGTCGAATGCCACGATGCCCACCACCCGGCCCTCGGGGTCTACTGCCGCGGCGGT
>CAYYCI010000014.1:0-18197 GCA_964470215.1 uncultured Planctomycetota bacterium | reverse complement strand
GGCCTTCTTCGAGACCACGCGCGGGTTTCCTTCATAGTCTCAGGCTTTCCAGCCCGTGCGGGACGCGGGGCAGGACGAGCGGCTCCCAGATCACGCCGGGGCGTTGGGCCGACAGGGTGGTTGACTCCTTCGCTTGCTTGCGCTACATTCCCGCCAGTCGCTGCTGGATAACCAATCTCCACTGGGACAAGGAGGTCGGCATGGTCAAGGAACTCCTCAGCCCACGTTGGGTAGGTCTGGCTCTGGGGCTGGCGCTGGTGCTCGGTTGCCTACCGGCCGAGGCGAGGGCCGGAATGGTCGGCTCGCTGCGCAGCGACCAGCAGCCGCTGGGGGGCCGCGACGCCCAACTCGCTCGCGTCCAGCGCCTGCTCGCCGAGCAGAAGGTGGCCGACGCGCTCCGCTCGGTCGGGCTGACCGCCGATGAGGTCCGCTCGCGCCTCGCGACGCTCAGCGACGCGGAACTGGTGAAACTGGCGGACAACCTCGAGACCATCCAGAAGGGCAAGGGGACGGTCGTCGCCCTCTTGCTCATCGCGGTCGTCCTCCTGGGCGTGTTGATATACATGCAGATAGAGGCCGCCTGAGCGCGCGGCGAGCGAGGCCTCGATGCGCTTCCCCGTCTCCCCGTCCAGGCGCCTCGCGCCGCTCCTGATATCTCTTGCGGTGGCGGCTTGCGTTCCGACCTCGAAGATTCTGCGCCACGAACTGGCCAACGGCGCGGAGGGCGTGTACCTTGCCGGGGTGCCATTCGTCCGCCAGGAGCGGAACTTTTGCGGGCCGGCGGCCCTCGCCTCGGTGGCCGCCTTCTACGGCCTGGACGTCAGCCAGGATGAGATCGCCCGCGAGGTCTATCTGCCCTCGATCCACGCCAGCCTGACCATAGACCTCGAGCGCTGCGCCAAGGACCACGGCCTGTGGTGTCGTTCGGGCCGGGGCGACCTGGCCACTATCCGCCAATGGCTCGACCGCGGGGTTCCCGTCGTGGCGCTCATCCGCAAGGGCCCGCTGGCGGGCGGGCTCGAGCACTACGTCGTCCTGGTGGGCTACCACGCCTCGCGGCGTTATTTCATCGCCCACACGGGCTATTTCTCGAATCGCCCCATTTCGTTCGATGGGTTCGCCCGGGACTTCCGGCGGGGCGGCCGGTGGTTCCTGGCCGCCTGTCCGCCTGAGAAGGTCACCTGGCCACTTTCGGCCAAGGAACTCAACGACCTGGGGCTCCTCTTCGAGCGGAAAGGCGACCTGGAGAAGGCCCTGAGGAACTACCGCAAGGCCATCGCGGCCGACCCCGGCCAGCCGGTCTTCCATTTCAACCTCGGTAATGCCCTCTTCGAGGTCGGCAGGTTGGATGAGGCGGAGCGGAGTTATCGCGAGGCGAGCCGCCTGCGGCCGGCCTTCGCCGAGGCCCATAACAACCTGGCCGGGCTGCTCCTGAAGGTCGGTCGGCTCCACGAGGCCTACCGCGAGGCCCGCCGTGCCGTGGCCATTGACGGCCCGCGCGCGGCCCAGTTCCACGAGACCCTGGGCCGGGTGCTCCTCGCGCTGAAGAGTTACGCGGCGGCGGCCCGGGCCTTCCGCCGAGCGATCAGCGAAGGGGGAAAGGACGGGGCGCTCCTCGCCAACGCCCGCCTCGGCCTCATCGAGGCACTCGTCCGCGCCGGCGAGCGCCGGGAGGCCATGGCCGAACGTGACCGCCTCCTCGCCAGGAGGCCGGACCCCGCCATCAAGGAACGGCTCAACGACATCTTCGTCCCCTGACATCGCTCCCGGACCGACAACTGCCTGCGTTGGAACCAACGCCCAACCCTCCACGTCTAAGAGGGCGGACACGGGTCATTTTTCGGCGACGAGAGGAGAGTTGCCATGGGACGTCCCAGGGTTGGCCTTCGGTCGTTTGTGGTGCTTTTGGGACTCGCAGCGGCCTCGGCACTCCTGGCCGCGAGGGTGACGACGGATGCCCTCGGCGGCCGCGGCCGCTTCCTCACCCATCTGAGCACCGACAAGCCAATCTACCGCCCGGGCGAGAAGGTCTTCGTCCGGGGCGTCCTTCTCGACGCCATCAGCCACAAGCCCATTCCCGCGGACCAGCGCGCGCAGGCGATGATCGAAATCCGCGGGCCGAAGGGGGAGACAGTGGCACGAGGATGGGCCGTGGCCGAGGACAGCGTCCTGGGCTTCCAGTGGCCGATCCCGCAGGGGCAAGCCGGGGGCGAGTACAAGGTCAAGGTCAGTTATCCCTCGCTCGGGCAGCCGCCCGCCGAGCGGAAGTTCGACATTCGCCTCTACCGCCCGCCCAGGCTCAAGAGCCAGATTGTGTTTCTCCGCGACGGCTACGGCCCGGGCGACAAGGTCACGGCCACCCTCCACGTTGAGCGTGCCGAAGGCGGGGTTCCCGTAGGCGCCACGGTCGAGGCCATCCCGCGCCTGGATGGCCAGGTCATCTGGCGCGGACAGACCACCGTTGACCCCGCCGGCAATTGCTCCGTCAGTTTCAAACTCCCGGAGAAGATCGAACGCGGCGACGGCACCCTCGCCCTCGTCATCCGCGACGGCGGGGTGGTCGAGACCGCCGCGAAGACCATCCCCATCCTCCTCCAGACCGTTGACCTGAAACTCTACCCCGAAGGCGGCGACTTGGTGGCGGGCCTCCCGAACCGCATCTACTTCGAGGCAAGGACCCCGGCCAGGAAGCCGGCCGACATAGCGGGCGAGGTGCTCGATGCTGATGGCAACCTCGTCGCGGCCTTCCGCTCCGAACACGAGGGGCGCGGGCGTTTCGCCTTCACGCCGCGGCGCGACGGGCGCTACTCGCTCAAGATCACCGAGCCCTCCGGCATCAAGACCACCTTCCCATTGCCAACCGTCAAGGAGCGAGGCGCGATCATCAGGAGCCTACAGGAGGCCGTCCCGCCTGCCTCGCCGGTGCGGCTTCGGGTCGGCTCGACCGATGGCGGCAGGCTGACGGTTAGCCTGGCCAGGCGCGAGGTCGAAGTGGCCTCGGTCAGTTGGAACGCGCGGCCCGGGGTGCTCGCCGACGTGGTGCTCATGCCGCCCGCGACCGCCGACGGGGTGCTCGTTGCTACGGTGTGGGACGCGAACGCTCGGCCGCTGGCCGAGCGCCTGGTCTTTCGCCACCCCGCGCGCTCGGTGCGGGTGGCCGTCAAGCCCCTCAGGCCATCATACGTTCCCGGCGAGAAGGTTCGCCTCACGGTCAAGACGACCGACGAGGCGGGCGAGCCGGTCTCGGCGGTCGTCGGCCTGACGGTTACCGACGACAGCGTCCTGGAGATGATCGAGAAGCGCGAGCAGGCCCCGCGCCTGCCCGTGATGGTGCTCCTGGAAAATGAGGTCGAGGAGTTGGCCGACGCCCACGTTTACCTCGACCCCCAGAACCCGAAGGCCCCGCTGGCGCTAGACCTCCTGCTCGGCACCCAGGGCTGGCGGCGCTTCGCCTTCGTGGATGCTCAGGCCTTCCTGAAGAAATACGGCGAGAAGGCCATCCGCGCTCTGGCCTTCAGGCGCCCGCCGCCCCCGCCGCGGCCGACAGCCGAGCGAGGGGGCAGATTTCGCTTCGCCCTCGGCGCCTTGCCCAAGGCCGCCGCCAAGCCGCAGGCTGCCCTGCGCAGAGAGTTGGTAGAGGAGCGCGTGGAGGACGAAGCCGCGCAACTGGAGGGCCATGCGGCCGACAAGAAGGCCGAAGCCTTGCGCGCGCGGTTCGACCTGGCGGAAGCAGCCGAGAAGGCCAAGAAGCGCGAACTCGCCGACCGGCCCATCGCCCGAGAAGAACTTGCGCTAGCGGATGAGGAAGCGATGGCTCGTCGTCTGCGCCGAAGCCAGATGGTCCCCGTCCGCGTCTATGCCCACAAGGTCCGTCCAGGCCGGAAGCCGAACGACCGCGTGGACTTCACCGAGACGCTGTATTGGTGTGCCGGGATAAAGACGGACCCGAACACCGGGGAGGCGACCGTGGAGTTCGGCCTCAGCGACGCGGTAACGTCGTTCCGTGTCCTTGCCGACGCCTTCGGCGCCGACGGCTCGCTCGGGGCAGGAACCGCCACGGTCGAGTCGGTCGAGCCATTCTACATCGAGCCGAAACTCCCCCTCGAGGTCACCGCTGGCGACCTCGTGCAATTGCCGCTCAGCCTGGTCAACGGCCTCGACAGCGAAATCGTCCAGGTGGCGGTCAACATCGCGACCGACCCGGAGGTCAAGCCTGGGCGCATCGAGCCGTTCAACATCGGGGCGAAGGGCCGCATCCGCCGCATTCTGCCCCTCTCGATCGGGCATCTGAATGGCGCGGTGGACTTCGTCCTCGAGGCCACCAGCGGCGGGTTCTCGGACAAGGTGACGCGGAAGTTGCGGGTGGTGCCGCTGGGCTTCCCGGTCGAGGTCGCCCGGGGCGGGATGACCACCCCGAACGGCGCCGCGCGCCACACGGTCGAAATCCCCGAGGGCGTCGTCCCCCGCAGCATGACCGCCAGCGCCACCGTCTATCCCACCCCCCTCGCCAACCTCACCGAGGCCCTCGCCAGGCTCATCCGCGACCCCTACGGGTGCTTCGAGCAGACCAGTTCGACGACCTACCCGCTCGTGATGGCCCAGCAGTACTTCCTCACCCACACCGGGGTGCCGGCCGAGATGGTCCGGCGCAGCCGCGAGAAACTCGACAAGGGCTACCGCCGGCTCGTGGGCTTCGAGTGTAAGAAGCGCGGCTACGAGTGGTTCGGCGGCGACCCCGGCCACGAGGCCCTCACGGCCTACGGCATCCTGGAGTTCACCGACATGGCCCGCACCCGCCCAGTGGACGCCTCGATGCTCGAGCGAACGAGGCGATGGCTGCTCTCGCGGCGCGACGGCAAGGGCGGATTCAAGCGCAATCCCAGGGCGCTCGACAGTTTCGGACGCGCGCCCCAGGAGACCACCAACGCCTACATCGTCTGGGCGCTCCTCGAGGCCGGCGAGAAGGACATCCAGCCGGAAATCCAGGCCGCCACGGACTTCGCGCTGAAGTCCAACGACACCTACGTCGTCGCCCTCGGGGCCAACATCGCCGCCCTCAGCGGCGACCAGGCGACCGCCAGAAAACTGATGGACAAGTTGGTCAAGAAGCAGGCCCCCGACGGCCACCTCGAGGGCGCCGCCACCAGCATCACCCGCAGCGGTGGCCTCTCGCTGAAGGTCGAGACCACGGCCCTGGGCGTCCTGGCGTGGTTGCGCGAGCCGGCCTACGCCGGCGCGGTCGAGAAGGCGATGAAGTTCATCGCCGACAGTTGCCAGGGCGGACGCTTCGGCTCCACGCAGGCGACCGTCCTCGCCCTCAGGGCAATCGTCGCATACGACAAGGCACGAGCGAAGCCGAAGGCGCCGGGCTCCGTCCGCATCGTCGTGGACGGTCAGGCGGTGGGCGACCCCGTGAAGTTCGACGAGAAGACCCAGGGCGCGATCAAACTCCCCGACATCAGCGAACTCCTCACTGCGGGCAAACACACCGTCGAGTTGGCCATGGCCGAGGGCTCCCAGATGCCCTACTCCATCTCGGTCGCCTACCACACGACCACCCCACTCGCCTCGCCCGAATGCAAGGTCGAACTGAAGACCGGCCTCAGCGACACGAAACTCGACGAGGGCGCGGCCACCGAGGTCAACGCCCTCCTCAGGAACCTCTCGAAGGAGCCGTTGCCGATGACGGTGGCGATAGTCGGCCTCCCCGGCGGCCTCGAGCCGCGTCACGACCAGCTCAAGGAACTGGTCAAGGCGGGACGGATCGCCGCCTACGAGGTGCGGGGCCGCGAGGTCGTCCTCTACTGGCGACAACTCCTGCCTGAACAGCGGATCGAGGTGCCGATAAGTTGCGTGGCCGTGGTCCCGGGAACCTACACCGGCCCGGCCAGCCGCGCCTATCTCTACTACACCGACGAATTCAAGTCGTGGGTTCCGGGTCTGAAGATCGAGATTGCCCCGCGCGCCAGATGAGGCTGCGCCTCTGGCGTGCGCTCTCCGCGCTCCCCGGCAGCCCGCTCCCGGCCCCTCGGCCGGGAGCGGGGATGAAGGAGCAAAGCGCGCGACTGACCGGGAACGCCGTCAGGCGGGCGGCTGCGCCAGGTCGCCTTCGCGGCCCTCCGCGGTCGGGGCCGGTGCAGCGGCGCGCCTAGGAGCCGCCGGGATTCTGATGGTGAAAGTCGAGCCTTCCCCCGGGCGGCTATCGGCCAGGACTTCGCCTCCGTGGGCCTCGGCCGCGTGGCGGGCTATGGTCAATCCCAGGCCGATCCCAGCCCCCGGTTCACGCGTCGTGAAGAACGGCTCGAAGACCTTCGGAAGGTTCTCCTCCGGGACTCCGCAGCCATTGTCCGAGACGCTCACCGAAAAGGTGTTCGCGTCCCTGTAGCTTCTCACGCGGACCACGCCGGGCCGCCCGGTGTCGGCGATGGCCTGTTCGGCGTTTCGAAGGAGTTGGGTGATGGCGCGCTCGAAAAGGTAGGGGTCCACCGGAACCTCATCCACGGGGGCCTGGAACTCCGAGCGGACATCGACGTTGTGGCGCCGGAAGTCCGCAGCCATGGCGCGCAGGGATCTGAAGATAAGACCGTTTATGTCGGTGGGCTTCAGGCGCGCGGGGTACTCGCAGATGAAGAGGAAGAAGTTGTCAAGGGCCTCGAGCGCGCGGCGAGCGCCGTCGGCCAACCTCTCCGCCGCGACGCGGGCCTCGGGAGAGGCGGGCTTAGTGGTGAGGTTCATGGCGTCGGCGAGAAGCGGTGCGAACACATTTCGCAACTCGTTTGCCACCCCAGTGGCCAACTCGCCGAGGAGAAGCAGACGATGGGTCTCGGCGCGCTCAAGGCCCTGCTGGCGTGCCGCCGCCAGGTCGCGCATGACCACCTGGAGCGCCTCCTGGCCCTCGTAGAGGGCGGGCATGGCCCAGGTCTGGAGTTCCGCGATGGAGCCGTCGCAGCGGAACGTTCGGACCTCGAAGGGCCCGATAGCGGCCTCTTCACCGCATCGCTTCCGCCGGAGAGCGAAGGCGGCAGGTGGAACGAGTCCTTCGATGGGCCTCCCCAGAGCCTCCTCCTCTCGCGCGTAGCCCAACATGGTGGCGGCCACGCGGTCAATGAAACGCAACACGCCACCGACAAAGAGGGCAACACCATCCATGCCGCATTCTCCTCGCCCTGCGCTTCCTCCCCGTCTGCGCACTCAACCCCTCTTGCGGCCGGGCCCATGCCCTCTGAGCTTCAGGTCAAGCGCCCCTCTGGCACCGACGCCTGGGTAATGCTAAGCGTACATGCTCGACATGTCAACGGGAAACCCAAGTTTAGGGCGATTTTTCTCAACCCCCCTGTTGCGCCTCCCTTCCGGAAATCTCGCCCCGCTTCAGACGTCCCACCAACTTGTCGGCCTCACGGGTTGGCAGCGGCACGCGGAAGCCGCTCGAGCACGCAAGCATCAGGCGGACCGCCGTAGGGAGCGAGACGCGGTGTCCGACCGAGACGAAGACCGGCTTGACCCGGCTGCGCGTGCGCAAGGCCGCTCCGATCGTCTCGCCCTTGTCCACGAGGGGCGTCCACGAGCCTCGTTCCTGGTCCGGCTCCTCGTAGTGGCCGACCAGGACCGACTTCGCGCACCCGACGCTGGGGGTCTCGAGGACGAGGCCCAGATGGCTGGCGAGGCCGAGGCGGCGAGGGTGTGCGTAGCCGTGGGCATCGAGGACGAGCAGGTCGGGAGTCTCGCGCAGGCGCTCGAAGGCCGCCAGGAGGACCGGCGCCTCGCGAAAAGCCAGCAGCCCCGGCACGTAGGGAAAGGGCAGCGGGCGGACCGCCGTGGCGAACTCGACCAATTCCAGTTCTGGGAACGAGAAGATGACCACTCCGCCGAAGCCGACCTTCCCCCGGCGGTCGAGCGCGACGTCGGCGCCTGCAACTAGTCGCAAGTGCCCCAGGGCGTCCTCGAGGACAAGGCGCGAGCGGAGTTGGCGCTGGAGGTCGGCGGCCTCGGCGGGCGAGATGTCCCAACGATGTAGGTCAAGCGCTCTCATCAGGGCGACACCGACGGACAAAGGTTGCCAGGCTTCCACAAGCGGAGGCCTCGCGTAGGGAAGAAAACGATTGTTCGGCTTGCTTGTCAAGTGGAAGGCGGGACCGGGAAAGCGGGCGGCTGGCGAGGCCCGCTTTCCCGGCTCGGTTGGAGGGTCGCCGACGCGAAAAGCGACGGTGGCGTCGGCGTGTGGCTTGCCCTTCGATTGTGTGAGCCAGCAAACTCCGTGCCGCAAATCGCTCCCGGGCACGCGGCTGGCCATAAATTATAACTCGCGGTATTGCAAGACCTTAGCGACGACAGATAAGACTCGCCGACGGCGCTGCATCCGGCGCTTGGCGCCCAATGTTGCTCTCCCGCAACGTCGCCCTTTCGGGATCCAGGCTTTTTTGGGCTCAATTGCGTGATTGTTATACACTTACGACATGTTGACGAATGACAACCCGAAGTTGCCGAAAATCAACATGGCGACGTCCCCTTCTGAGCTTGACTCCCCCAGTCCGGGGCGGGTATAAGGAGCCGCGGAGAAGCGTCCGGTGGGTAAGATTACGGTTGATATCCGCAAGGGCGACATCACGCGGGTGAAGGCAGCGGCGATAGTCAACGCTGCCAACAGCCTCGGGGTGATGGGCGGCGGTGTCGCGCTCGCGATCAAGCGGGCGGGAGGGTCCGGTATCGAGAAGGAGGCCACGGCCCAGGCTCCCATCCCGGTGGGGATGGCCGTGGCGACCAGCGCCGGCCGCCTGCCCTATCGCTATGTCGTCCACGCCGCGACGATGCGGCGCCCGCGCCAGCGCATCCCACCCGAGAATGTCGCTCTGGCCACCCGCGCGGCCCTCGAGACCGCCGACCAACTCGGCTGCGAGAGCCTCGCCATTCCCGGCCTGGGCACCCGCACGGGAAAGGTCAATCCGACTGTGGCGGCCCGCCAGATGCTCGAGGTCATCTCGTCCTTCAAGCCGAAGACCCTTCGCCACGTCGTCCTGGTGGATGTTAACAAGCGGATGGTGGACGCCTGGAAGAAGGTCAGACGCGGGGAGGATGAGGGGGAGCGCCGCGGGCGAGGCGAGCGACGCTTGCCCAGGACCCGCGCGCCGCAGCGCCGCCGCCACCGCAGTCGTCTCAATCGCCGGCCGGGTTGACGGACCCGCCCCCCTTGCCATGCGTCTCATTCCCTGGTCAAAAGGCGCCTTCTGCCCACAGGCCTCGGCGTGCGCGTCGCGCCTGGCGCTCGAGGCGACCGAATTCTTCTGCGAGCACCGGGTCGTAGGGGTAGCGTCTCATCGCTCTCCCATACCCTGCGCGGATTATCTCGGCGTTCAGGAACAACTCGCCGTGGTCCGTCGCGAGGTAAACGTATGCCAACAGGCGGCCGTACCGGTCGCGATGTCCACGATGAGCGTTGGCCGGGTCGTATGCGAGCCGGCACCTCTTGCCCAGGCACAACGAGCGGGTGAACTGGCTTGCCTTGCGCCCGAGGGCCACTATCGTCTGGGCGTCGCGCCGCAGGCGGCGCGCGTCGCGCTCGAGCTTCGGGCCGGGGGAGACCTCCGGGGTGTCAACTCCGATCAACCTCACCTTGTGCTCCCCTCCACCGAAGGCAACCTCGATGGTGTCGCCGTCGAGGACCCTGGTGATGGTTCCCGTGGTGGTCAGGGCCGCGCGCTGTGCGGGCGCGAGGAGGGCCGCGACCAGGGCCGCCGCGAGCAACAAGCCGGCCGTCAGGACGCTGCGAACTTGCCTCCTGGTCATGGCCTGCCTCTGCACACAGGCGCCGTGCACCCTCGCCTTCGGTGGCTACGCTGGAAGAGGTCCTGGGAGGGGGTGTGGGGGAGGCGAGGGGCCTCCCCCACATCGGACGGCTTCTGGTGGTGGCGGGCTACTTCTTTCTCCTCTTGCGCCGTGTGGTCTTCATTTCGGCCAGTTGGGCGAATCGGTTGCCGATGGCCAGTGCGGGGTCGAGCGGGGCCTCGATGCCCTTGGTTCGCTTGGTGACCGGGACGGGTTTCCGCGCCGCGAGTCTGCGCCCCTCGAACTGTGGCAGCCACGGCGAGAGTTTCCGGAGCATCTCGCGGGTCATCTCGCGTATCTCGTAGAGGGTGCACACGGCGCTCGACAGGGGGTCGAGCGCGCAGGCTGCAAAGGCGAGTTCGGGGTCGCCGGTCAGCGCCGCCTGCATGGCCAGGCCCTGGACCGTGACGTTGGTCTGGTTCAGCGCGGCACACTGAGGGGGCAGGTCGCCGATGTGGGTCGGGTAGATGCCCATCTTGTCCACGAAACACGGCACCTCGACGCAGCAGCCCTGGGTGAGGTTCGTGATCAGGCCGTCGTTGCGGACGTTGCCGTTGATACGGAATGGCACTCCGGTCTCGCGGGCCTTGATGATGTGGGTGCAGTATTCGGCGCTCGGCGGAGGGAGCGCCGTGCTCTCGAACTCGAGGGGGTCCACGTTGCGGAACTTTCGCGCCAGGGTCTTCGCGAACTTGTAGTACGCGCCAGACTCCCCGCCGAAGGCCGGCTCGTCGCAGTAGGTGTCCAGAGCCTTCTTGTTCTTGCGGAAATACGGCAGGTACTCGCTCAGATGTCCCGTGCTCTCGGTCATGAAGTAGCCGAAGTGGCGCATCGTCTCGCAGCGGACCTTCTCGATCTTATACACCTCCGGCCGCTCGATCCGCTTCCACAGACGAGGGTACATGTCCACGCCGTTCTTCTCGATCTTCAGGAACCACGCCATGTGGTTGATCCCCGCGGCCAGGTAGTCGAGGTCCTCCTTCCTCTCGCCGAGGATGTGGGCGATGAGGTCAATGGTCGTCTGGACCCCGTGGCACAGGCCGACGAAGGAGACGTTGGTCGTCTGGCCCAGGGCGTAGCAGACCGCGGCCATCGGGTTCACGTAGTTCAGGAGGAGGGCGTCGGGGCAAAGTTCTTCCATCATCTTCGCGTAGTTGACCACCACGGGAATGGTCCTCAGTGCGCGGAACACCCCGCCGGGGCCCAGCGTGTCGCCGATACACTGGTCGACGCCGTACTTCAGTGGAATCTTGTACTCGTGCTCGTAGGCGGCCAGGCCGCCGGTGTCGAACATGAAGACCACATAGTCGGCCCCGTCCATCGCCTCGCGCGCGTCGAGGGTGGCCGTGACCTTGGTGGGCAGTTTGTTGTCGCGGACCACGCGGTCGGCGAATGCCTTGATGCGGTCGAGTTTCGGCTTGCCGCGATTCATCAGACAGATCTCGGAGTCCTGAAGTTCCGGCGTCGCCATGATGTCCATCATGATGGTCTTTGCGAAGACGATGCTGCCGGCTCCGATGAACGAGATTTTCGCCATGGCTCTCTCCTCCTTGTCCCTGGAATGGACGCCCAAACCGCCCAAGAAAGATACCCGCCCTCGCCACGCCGTGTCAAGGGAGCCGTGGCTCGTCGCACAACTCGAAGGAACGCGGAGCGCCCGTCTCGCACCGCTGGCAGCGCCCGCTTCAAGCGGGGGCCTCGATGATCGCGCTCGCCATGCGGCCGAGCAAAGGGAGCCGCGAGGGCGCCACATCCCGCCTGGGATAGACCCGATTGGTAAAGAGGACGAAAACGACGCCCTCGTCGGGGAAGAGAAAGGCGGAAGTCCCGGCGAATCCCAGGTGCCCCACGGCACCGTACGGGGAGAGTTCAGGAAAGAAGTTGGCATTGGTCAGCCGCCAGCCGAGGCCGAACTGGCGCGAGTGGGGCCTGAGGGCCGCCTGGCGGAGTGCCCCGGGCAAGAGCGTCCCGCCAGGCAGCCACGCCTCGCAAAAGCGCCCCATCTCCGAGGCAGTCGAGAACAGCCCGGCGTGGCCGGCAACTCCCCCCAGGGTGGCAGCCATCTCGTCGTGGACGCTGCCCCGCACCAGCCCTCCCCGCCAGCGCTCGTCTATCTCGGTCGGCACACACCGCTCGAGGTCCTGCGGGCGGAAGGTGGTGTTGTCGAGGCCGAGCGGCTTGCAGACCTCGGCCGTCAGGAGTTCGTCGAGCCGTCGCCCCGTGGCGCGCTCGCATGCGGCCTGGACGAGGAGGAAATCAATGTCGCTGTAGTGGCTCTCGCCCTCGGCGAGCGCCACGACCGGCTCCGAGGCGAGAATCAGCCTCCACAGCGCCGCTCCCTGGCCTGGAAGGCAGGGCTCGACCCCGGCGCGGAGCGCCTCGGCGAGGAGGCCGGCCGTCGTGCCGGTGCGATGCGCCAGGAGGTCCGCCAGGCTCCACGGCCTCCTCAATTCCGGCAGGAGCGCGCTCAGCGGTTCTTCCAGGCTCAGGACGCCGCGCCCGACCAGCCGGAGCGCCACGGCGGTGGTGAAGAGTTTGGTCAGGGAGGCGAGGTCGAAGAGATCGTCCAAGCGAGTCTCGCGCGAGCCGGGCCGATAGGTGAGGGTGCCGGAGGCTTCGTGGAAAGTCACCCGACCGCCCTGGGAGACGTAGGCCACGGCAGCGGGGAACATGCGACAAGCGATGCCCTCGCGGACCAGCGCGCGAAGGCTCTCGGCCAGGTCTTCACCTGCGGTCGGCAACCGGCTCATGACGACGAGGCGAGCGCGTTGGCCAGTTCGACGGCCCCCTGAGTGACTACCTGTTCGATCTCCGGGGTGAAGGCGTAGACGCCGCGATAGAACTTGTAGGCGCGCTCGACCTCGTAGCCTCCCTCCTCGAAGGCCCGCGCCGTGGGGATGTAGCCGACCACCCCGTTGGCATAACTGACCACCGCGGTGGGCTGAAGGGGGGCGGCGTTCTTGACGGCCAGCGCGATCTCGACGAACACCTCGCCTGGCATCCCGATGAGCGCGGCGTTTCCCAGCCGCACCCCCATCAACTCCAGGGAGAGTGCGCGCAGGCGGTCGGGCTTGCCATATTCGCTCATCACCTCGCGTGCCCAGCCGCGCTCCCAGTCGGCCTCGGCCACCTCGCGCGAGACAGCCCCGCTGGCCAGTTGCTCTTCCAGGACCCGGGTCCTCTCCTCGATGGTCGTGCGGGCCTCCTCGGCCGAGGGGAGCGGAGCGAGCGGCACCTCGACCGCACGGCTCGATGTCTCCACGACGGCCTCAGGCCGTGGACTGAGGCCCTCGGCCACCTTGACAACCTCGGCCCCGAGGAAGCGACCCAGCCGGCTGGCGTCCTCGAACGTCCCGCCCACCACCACTGGGTTGATGTTCCCGCAGCCACCGTTGAAAAAGAGGCAACGGCAGCCGGGGAACACCCCCTCGACGAACGCAGCCAGCCGCCCAGGGAAATCCGCCGAGACGAGGTAGTTCCCGCCGGCCAGGACAACGGGGTGGCATGCGTGGCAGGCCACGATGGCCAGGGGCCTTCCGCCCGGCCCATCAACCCTGACCACTGCCACGTCGGGGTCGGTCGGGCCTTCGGGGTTCTTTCCCAGGGCGGTCGAGCCGTCGGGCTGGCGCTGGCGGCGGTTCACCCCGATGCGCGCGCGGCCTCTGCCGACCGCCAGGGCGGCGTCGGCGAGGTTGCTGGCCGCCTCGGCAATCGCCCCCGCGACCTTCTTCTCAACGATGTGGACGAACTCGAGGTCCAGACCCGGATGGCGAAGGACTCCCGTGGTGGGTCCGGAATGGGTGTGGGTGCAGGCGATGAAGACCGAGGCGGCCGGCACGCCGGCCGCCTTCTCGGCCATATCCCTGATCGAGGCGACCGACTCGGTGGTCAGACCGATCAGGTCGCAGGAGACGAGCGCGAGGCGTTGGCCATCGGCCTCGACGACCAGCGCCCGCGCCAGGAGGTCGTCGTGGATGCCCTCGCAGGGTCGTGTGCGGCTGGCGAAGCCGGCGAGGAAGGCGCCGACGGGCGGGGTCAAGTTCGCCGTCGCCGTGCCGGCTCGCAGCCTCGCCACCTCATTTCCCCCCGAGTGGGAGCACCCAGATATTGCGGTAGCGGATCGGGTTGCCGTGGTCCTGGAAGAAGAGCTGGCCGCGGCGGTCGTTCCGCCGCAGCTCCACGTTCTCGTGGATCTTGATCCCGTTGTGGTAAACCGTCAGGCGCGGCTTGAGCGGCCTGCCGTCCGGCCCCCGCGACACACGGTACTCGATGTCGTAGGTCTGCCAGACAAGCGGCGGATAGGAGGCCAGAGAGAACTCGTCGAACGCATCGGGGTTCTTCCACTTGTAGAGGCCGCCGCAGCCGCCGCCCCTGTAGGTGGTCATCCCGAAGGAGTCGAGGACCTGGATTTCCTGGCCGCAGTTCAGAAACACGCCGCTGTTCCCCCGACCCTGGCTGCGGGCCTTGGGCTTGAAGTTACACATGAACTCGACGTGCAGGTCGTAACTGCCGCTGAAGGCGCGCTTGGAGCGGAATCCGCCCTTGGGCACGACGATCGAGCCATCGGGCAGCGGCTTCCATTCCGATGGGGGTGCGCTGCGGTTCCCGCGTGCGAAGACCACCTCGTCGAAGTTCTTTCCGTCGAGGAGCACGATCGCCCCCTCTGGCGGCTTCTTGCCGAGGGTGGGCGACTTCGGGATGAAGCGCTTGGCCTGGAGTTTGCAGCCGCCCTCGATGGTGGCCTCGAGCACCCCGCCCGCGATCGAGCCTCGGCAACCGCCGCCTTGGACGGGCAGAGCGTCGCCCTGGCGCTTGGCGTCGGCCACGACCTTGCGAACCTGCTTGCCCGCCTCGTCCTTCAGGTAGAGGTAGACCTTGAAGGCGTAGTCGCCGAGGGCGACAACGCGGGCCTCGATCGTGCCCTTGGCGCCCTTGGCGTCGGTCCACGTGCCGGCGTACATGCCCTGGATGTCCTTCTCGGGGGGCAGTGCGGCGAGGGCCAGGGCGCCCAGGCAAGACACAACGGCCACGAACCAGAGCGTCTTTCTCATCGATCTGCTCCTTTCCTGTTGCGCTTCCTGGTTGGTTCGGCCGAGAGCCATTTTGCCGCGCTCCATCGGAAAAAGCAAGCGGCCACGTTCTCCGCGTAGGCGGGATGAGTTTGGGCGCTTGGCCCCGAGGCGTGCGGAGACGCGCGGAGAGGTCTTGGAACTCGTCGGGGCTTTCTTCGCCGCTCAAGCCTTCAACTCCAGGGCGCACTCGTAGAGTTCGACCTTTTCCTTGGTGGTTCCCGCACGGACCGAGGAGTTGACGATGCTGGAGCCTGTCCGCTTGGTCCGGACGCGATGAAGGCCGACGAGTTGGAAGCCGCAGTTTTCGGCGATTTGCGCCAGGTGGCGTTCGGTCTTGAACTCGATGCCTTGTAGGATGCTGTTGCCGATGACGATCACGACGGTGCCGCCCCTTCTCATCACGCGCCGGGCGGCGCGGCAGAAACGCAAGCAGTCGTTGAAGTACGCCGCCGCATAGTTCGCCCAGCCACGACCTCCATAGACGCCGCGTTCGGGATTGCGCGCCCGCAGAGCCTTGAGTTCCCTGGCCAGCTCTGGACACTCGAACTCCAGTTTTATCGTCGGGCCGGCTCGCACGGTCTGCCAGAATTTCCCGAAGTTGAGTCTTTCCATCTCTTTCAGGTCTGCTGGTCTCTCCACTAGCCCCAGCCAGTAGAGTTGCGGCCTGGTGTTGCGGATGTAGTGGTAGTTGTTCAGATAAGGTGGCGACGTGATGAGGAAGTCCACGCTCGCGTCCGGCACGAGGCGGTCGTCGGTCAGAAAGGAGCGGGCATGTAGTTCGGCGGATGGTCGCTTCGGCAGTGTCGCCACATGGAGCTGCCAGAGCGCAATGTCGGTGAGCATCTGGGTCAGTTTGGCCGCGAGGATGCCGCCCACGTCGGCGTCCTCGATTTCGCTCTTCCCGGCCGACGAGCGCCGCCCAAGGCTGGGTTCGTAGGAGTAGTTCGAGAAACTGACCATCACCGCCCCGAGGGCAACTCGGAAGATGTCCTTGAGCCACTGCTCTTGAAGGCCCGCGATGTAGTCGAGCACGCGGAGAACCTTACGCTCGACAGCAGGACTGAAGAATGGGGAGCGCGTGTGGAAATGCAGTGGCGGCCTCGAGGCTGGGCGTGAGCGCGAGCGGTGAGCCATGTGAACCTCCAGGTCGCGGATCGCGCGTTCGAGGAGGCCCACGTCGTAGTCGAAGCATTTCAGTTTCACCCGGCACACGAGGGCTGCGTATGGGTTGATCTCGAAGCCGATGGCATTGTGGCCGCGGCGAACGGCCTCGACGAGCGTGGTGCCGACCCCTGCGAAAGGGTCCAAGACCGTGACGTCCGTTGGGTCGGCCGCCGCGGCCGCCTCCAGGACGCCCGCAACGAACGGTGCGGAGAACCCGGCGATCCAAGGGACCCAGCGATGGAGCGGCTCGGTGCGGTTCTTCGTGAACGCGGTGTCGGAGAACACCCCATTTTGGGGCGCGGCGCTCGGCGAGGGCAGCTCTTCCGCGAAGGAGAGGTTATATTGCACGAGTCGTTCACCCACGGCTGCGGTCTGGCTGTTCGGCTACTCGGTATTCAGGTTTTGACGTGGACGAGTTCGGCGCCGTCGAGGAGGCCGTAGTCGAAAAGGCTGAATTCCTTCTTGAGCACCCACTCGCCTTCGAAAGCCGGGGGGCCGAACCACCGGTAACTGTCGCCCTCGCGGACGTGGAGCGGGCCGTGGGCGTTCTGGCCGCTCGAGACCACCTCGACCTCCAGGGCGTTCTTCCCGCTCCGCAGGTGGTCCGTGAGGTCCACTTCGTACGGCGCCCAGAGGATTCGGCCGGCCTCCTGACCGTTCACGCGAACGATGAAGAGCGTGCCGGAAGGGTTCTTTAGCCGCAGGAGCGTGTGGACGCCCTTGCGCCTGCGGTGCTGGACCTCGGTGTGATAAACGATAGTCCCCGGGTAGAAGGGATAGCCCTGGTCGGCCCACGAGCCATTGGCGAGAGAGCGCGGCTCGTCGCAGAGTTCGCCTTCCCAGGGGGTGCGGAGCCTCACTCCGAAGTCGCCGACGATGTAGGCCGCCTCCACCTCGGAGAGGAAGTTGTAGTCGAGGGCGAAGTCCACGACGTTCTTGCCTGGCCTCAGGAGGTTGGTAATCTCGACCTTGCCGAAGCCGCGGTCCCAGTGCCACCCACAGCCGGCGGTCTCGACCGGGGTGCCGTTGACGGTGAGGCGGCCGAGGTGGATGTCCTCGATGACGACTGCGGCGTCGCGCACTCGCCTGGCGGCGTTGTGGAATCGGTAGCGGAGGACCACGGGGCCGCCCTTGCCCTCGAAAAGTTTCTTTCGGATGGCCACCCAGGGTTGCCAGGCCAGCGACTCGCGGGTGCCGAAGTGCTCGGCCAGGCGGCGGCGAACGCGGTATTCAGCGTCTTCGTCGGAGAATGTGTGGCCGCCATCGAGGGAGTAGGCCAGGCGGTCAATGACGAGGACATTGGGCTGGGTGCGGCGGAACTTCCAGCGGTTGGGCAGAGGCTCGATGCGGCCGCCGGCCGCCGAGACCACCGTCAGCCGTGGCGCTCGCTCGGCCACGTCCTTGCCCACCGCCACGAGTGCCGAGCCGCAAGGCGGAAGGTCGAGTTCACAGACCATGTCCTTCCCGACGCTCTGGGTGGGGAGTTTGGCCCGCGAGCCGGTCAGGGGGTCCCAGAGGGCGGCATCCTTGGCCGCGGCGCCGCGGACGGTCAGGTGGAGGCGCCGCCGGGCCGAGCGGTCCGAGTTGACGATGAAGAAGAAGTCCTGGCCTCGGTCGCGGCGATGCTGGACGTAGAGGTGGGGCTGAGGCTTGCCGTCGGCTCCGCGCAGCCGGAAGCGTTGCCGGACGACCTTGTCGAGCGCGTCCTGAAGTTCCCGGACGCCGGCAGGGATTGAGAGGACATTTGGCATCTGGAGGAGTTTCGCCCAGGCGTCCTCGGCGTTCTCGCAGTCGAGTTCGGCCGGCGGCTTGCCCGTGATTATGACCTTGCCGCCGGCGGCGGCGAATTTCTCAAGAAGGTGGTGGGTGGTCTGCCGCCAGGTCGGGGCTTCGGGGGCGACGACGACCGAGTAGGACATCTGGCCGATCCTCAGGCGCTTGCCCTCGACGGCGCCGAGCGTGGCGAGGTAGTCCTCGTCGGCCAGGTCGGCGTCGTAGCCCGCGTTGAGCGCGGCCTCCAGGAGCGTGCGGAAGATGCGGTCGAGTTCGTTGACCTGGCCGAGGTCCGGTCCGGGCAACCCGCCGACCGGGCGCTTGCCCGTGAGGACCGAGCGCCGCAAGGCCGCCGAGGCCGCCTCGACG